>DATIDO010000452.1:0-3051 GCA_035456245.1 Polyangiaceae bacterium | reverse complement strand
GCGATGTAGCCCGGCGTGCCGGCCACGAAGCGACCGCTCGCCTCGGGAGGCACGCGCATCGCGCGCACCATGCCGAAGTCGATGACCACGGCCGAAAGTGGCCGGGTGATCGCTGGATCACGGTGCTTGGACGCGTCGAAGCGCTCGCCGCCGGCGAGCGGCAAGCGCAGCCAAATGTTGGCCGGCTTGATGTCGCGATGAACGAGGCCTGCGCCATGGAGCGCCGCCAGGCCCGAGCAGGAGTCGTGGACGATCTGCCGCAGCTCGAACAAGCTGAGCAAGCCACCCGCCGAGTACTGCTGGAGATCGGCGCCAATCAACAGCTCGAGCACCAGGAACGGCGCGTCGTTCACGACGCCGCGATCGATGATGTTGGCGACGTTGGGGTGATAGAGGCCGGCCAGCGCCTTCGCCTCTTCGACGAACGAGGCCAAGATGCCCGCTCGCTCCGTGTCGCTCGCCGAGGCCAGCGCCTCGACCTTGGGGATCTTGAGCACGAACAGGCGATCGGCCCCCTGCCGACGAACCAGCCACACCTTGCCGATGCCGCCCTCGCCGAGCGGCTTGACCAGTTCGTAGCCCTCGATGACCTCGGGCTCGAGCTTCTTGCGCGAGGGCGGAGGCGGAGGCGTGCGCAAGGTCGCCTCTCGGACTGCGCCTTCGACCAGCGCCGAGGCGACGGGACCGAGCGAGGTGAACCAGACGTCGAGCATCGAGAGCTCGCGAGCACGGATGGCGCGCGAAACCAGGGCCGCGATGCGCGGTGCGTTCTCGGTCGTGGCGCGGGTGAGCGAGTCGGTACCGAAGGCCACCGCAGGGTGGAGCGCCTTCACCGGATCGGCCAAGGCGTCCTGCAGGCGCTCGGCGGCCAGCACCAGCTGCAGGCACAGATTTTCCAAGTCGGCCGAGCGCCCCGAGCAGCCGTCGAAGTGCTCCAGCGCCAACGCCAAGCCCAGCAGCGATTCAGCCAGCTCGGTGCCGCTGGCGTGCAGCGACTCGAGCGACTGGTTGGCTTCGGCTCCCCACTTTCCGCCCGGCGCGCACGAGGCCACCGTGCCGCGAATGGCGTCGGCCAACTCGCAGCAGCGCTCCAGCGCGCCCTCGCGAATCATCGGCAGCGCCGTGGCGAGCTGCTGGAGCAGAGTGGGCCGATCGATGACGAGAGCCCACCAGGCCGCGAACGGCCCCAGCCACTCGACGTCGTCCACCTCACCGAGCGCCGTACCTCGCGTGGTGTCGACCAAGCGCCAGAAAATGGCGCTGAGCGCGCTGCGCAGAGCCGGGGGCAGCTCTCGCGAACCGTCGGCGACGCCCTCCAGCTTGGACAGCCAGCGGCAGGTGTCGTGAGCGGTCGGGCCACGCCCGGGGCCGAGCCCGTCACCACTCGCGTCGAGCACGTAACCGCCCAAACGGATCGCCAGCACCTCGAGGCTCTCTGCCGTCGAGTCATCGACCTCGCCCTTGGCGCGACGCTCCTTGAGCACGTCGAGCAGCTCGGTGGGCGAGCGCGCCATCGTCTGCCACGTTTCGCCCAGCTCGGGCTCGGGGGTGGCGTCACCGCGCGGGTGGGTGGCGAGCTGCGGGCTCCACAGGCGGAGCGCCATGGAGCGCGCGCAGCCCTCCAGCGCGTTCATGCCCGATGCGCGGAGCCGCAACGAGTGACCATCGAGGGCCACGCGACGCGCCTCGACGAAGGTCCTCTCCAGGCTCTCGGCGAAGCGCGCAGCGCGCGCGTCGGCCTCTTCGTCATCGTACTGCGCGGCCAGGTGGACCAAATTCTCGAGGCCCAACTCGAGATCGAGCGGATCGCGCTCGGCGCCATCGACTGGATCGGTAGCGGCGATCACCGACAGCCAGTCGCGCCACTCTTCCACCGAGGCCGTGCGGGCGCGACGTGCCAAGCGGCGCAGCTTGCCGATTGGTTCGCGGATCTCCGTGTGCGACGAGCCACGCCACAGCACCCCGAGGCCACGGCTCAGCTCGCGGGCAGCGACCGCGCCGCCTCCCCCCTGCAGAATGCGCCAGGCCAACGCGTCCCAACGCTCACGCGCCTGACGGAACAGATAGGGAGTACCGGCTGCGGCGGCGGCGAGCGCCCACGACTCGGCGGCGGGATTGTCGAGCACCGCCGTGAACTCGTGTCCGAGCATGCGCATGCGCTGCGCAGGAAGGCAGGCGAACGCGGTCATGGCGCGCTGGCGGAGGACGAGGGACTCCCCGTTCATCCAATCGAGCAGCATGCCCTCCAGGTGTTCGACGGTTCCTGCCAGGAGACCCAGAGCGCGCGCTGCGTGGGTCGAGACCAGCGGCTCGGGGTGGAGCAAGAGGGGCTGCAAGACCTGCAGCGTGCGCCCCAGAAGCGCCGGATCGACGCGATGGGACATGCCTCGCACACCGATTTCGATGCAACGAGCCGCCAATGCACGACCGCGGAGCGAACCGCGCGCGGGCCGAGCCACCAGCGCTTCGAAGGTCGCGTCGGAGGAAAAAACCCAGGCTCCCAGCTCGGGCACCGAGAGCGCACTCGCCCCCGCCTCCCAAATCAGAATCTCCAGTCGCGCGCGCGCCTCGTCGTTCTCCGGTGCGTCGAGCTCGACACCCGAGCCCAAGCAAGGCGCCGAGGCCAACGCGTCCAGCAGTGGCCCCTGGACGATGCGATCCCGCGCCAGCGCGCGCACTCGCTCCTGGCGCTCCGGTTGGCGCGACAACGCCGAGTAGACCGAGGCCAGTCGAATCTCTGCGCGTGCGACACCAGCCCGGCACCAAACGAACAACAAGGACTCGCGTGCGCCGGACGACTGGGCCAGCGCTGACTCCTGGCCATGCGTGACCAGCTCGAGCCAGCCCGTGTCGACGGTCTGGGCCCAGCGTGCCACGGCCGGATCGAGTCGCCCCGGGTGCGCCGGATCCTGGCGCTCCCAGTAATCGATCAGCGAACCTTCCAGCTCGGGTTGCTCTGCCAACGCTCGCTCGAGTTGTTGGAGCGCCTCGTCGAGCTCTGCGGAGATCATGCGAGGGGCATGATGCCATGGTTCCACTCCCGAACGCACC
>DATIDO010000451.1:0-9446 GCA_035456245.1 Polyangiaceae bacterium | reverse complement strand
GGACTACGGCGAGCAGGCGCTCGAGATCGCCGACATGCTGGTGCGCAGCGGTGCGGTCGATCTGATCGTGGTGGACTCGGTGGCGGCCCTGGTGCCCAAGGCCGAAATCGAGGGCGACATGGGCGACAGCCACGTCGGTCTGCAGGCACGCCTGATGAGTCAGGCGCTGCGCAAGCTGACGGCTTCGGTGGCCAAGTCGAACACGATGATGTTCTTCACCAACCAGATCCGCATGAAGATCGGCGTCATGTTCGGTAGCCCCGAGACGACGACCGGCGGTCAGGCGCTCAAGTTCTACGCCTCGGTGCGCCTCGACGTGCGTCGCATCGGCGCCATCAAGGAGGCCGGCAAGACCGAGGCCGTGGTGGTGGGTAACCGCACCAAGGTGAAGGTGGTGAAGAACAAGATGGCGGCTCCGTTCCGCGAGATCGAGTTCGACATCATCTACGGCAAGGGCGTGAGCCGCTCGGGCGAGATCGTCGACATGGCGGCCGAGGCCGGCATCATTCAGAAGAGCGGCGCTTGGTACTCGTACGGGGCGGATCGCATCGGTCAGGGTCGCGAGAACGCCCGCCAGTATCTGGAAGAGAATCCGAGCGTCATGGAGAAGATCGCCGCTCTGGTCCTGGCGCAGCACGGCATCGGCGCCGACGCAGCTGCCGCGGCAGCTGCAGCTGCTGGGGACGACAAGGGCGGCAAGCAGCAGGGCAAGGGTGCTGCTGCGGCCGGTACTCCGGCAGCGGGCGCGCAGGCAGCGGGTGGGCAGGCAGCGGGAGCACAGAGCGCAGCTCCGGCTCAGCCCGGTCAGCGCCCTCGCGCCAACTGAGAAGACTGATTCGAGCGGGAAGGACGGCCCGCTCGCAGTTTTGGTGGGCGAGCGGGAAGGACGGCCCGCTCGCTGAACGAGACGTGTGAGAGAATGCATCCCCGATTGCAGCCCGGGGGTGCGTTCTCTCTTTTTTCGTTCGTGGAGGGATTTCGGGCCCCGGCGCGACACCTCAGTCCGAGCCAGCCCGAGCCACCGAGTTAGCCCGCCGGCCCATCGGAGCCGAGCGGCCTCCGCGCCGCTGGCGCTCCTCGAGCCGTTCAGAACTCGATGGCGACGCCGGCGACCCAGGTACTCGCGCCGACCTGCATGCCGCGACCGAAGCTATTCACGTCGCTGTACATCCACTCCCAGAACAAATAGCCGTTGTTCACGCCGCTGGCGGCGTCCATGTCGAGCGACATCTGGGGTGCGAAGAAATTCAGCAGCAGCATGCCGCCGGCATGCAGCTGATAGCCGAGTTCGGCGCCCAATCCCTGAACCCCATCGGCGCTGGTGGTAGCGCCTGCGTCGCGCGCCTCCCACAACGCGTACGTGATGCCGCCCTTGATGTAGGGTACGAACGGGATCTCCAGATCGCGCGCCAGGACATCGATGCGCAGCACGCCGACGCCGTACATCGGCAGGATCCAGATGCTGGTGGGCTGCTGAGAGATGCCGCTGCCATCGGCGAAAGGCGCGTTGCCGCTGAAGGTGACGAACTGAACGCCGACGCCCGGCCCAATCGAGCCAAAATGCGGGATGTGGAAGATCTGCCAGTCGGTCTCGATACCAAACATCACGCTCTGGCCCGAGCCGAAGGAGTCCTGGAAGGGCGTCGCCCCGCCGTTGAACTCCTCGTCGATGCGTGGACGGTACGGCCCGATGCGGAACTCGAAGGCACCGTTCTGATCGGAGCGGTACTCGCTCGGATCCTTGGTGGGGGCCTGCCAGCGTCGGGGGCGCGGCGGACCATCGTCTTCGTGAGCCTGGACAATGCCTGGGACGACCAGGCCGAGGAACGCGAGCGGCAGCGCCCGCGTGAGCGCTGACTTCATGCCGAGTGCCTCCGACGGTGCGCCGCTCGTCGCACGAGCCAGCCGCCGGCCAGCGCGATGGCTGCGAACCAACCGGCGTTGGCGCGCGACGGGGCGTAGCCGCAGAAGCCGCCACCACCGACGCCACCGGCGCCGCGATAGCCCTCGAAGAACGAAGTGACCTCGCGGGGGGTGCCACAGAGCAGCCCCGACAGCCGGCTCTCGTTGAACACCAGATCGTTCGTGGTCACGCCGATCGCGTAGGTGGTGCCGTTCTCGAGCGGGGTGGTCGGCTGGTCGTTTTCGTCCATGAAGTAGACAGCCTGTCCGGAGCGGGCGGAGCGGCCCGTCACGTAGCCGCAGCGCTGCGCCTTCACCTCGTCGATCACCATGCCCTGCTGGAGCAGGGCCGGCTGGCTCGGGCAGCCGACGGCTCCTGAGCTCTGACCGCCTTCACCACCGAGACCACCCCCGGTTGCGCCGCCTGGTCCACCAACTTGTCCCCCGCCATCGGCGCCGACAGCTTCGCAGTAGAAGCGAAAGCCCTGGGTGTCCTCCAGATCGTTGCCGGTCGCCACCGACCAGCCCGGGAACAATCGCATGTCACCCGCCGCCACTTCGTCGAGCGTGGGGGGCGGCGCCGTGGCGATGTCGATGTTCGTCTTTTCCCAAGTGGCCGACGTACCGACGACGTCACCGGTCGTGCCGCCCTTGATGAGCATCACGTAGAACGTGATGTTGCGGCGATCGGTGCCCTTGTTGCAGGTCTCGGGCGTATCCCAGAAATCCGCCGCCGCTCCGGTAGCAGGCTTCTCTGCAATCACCTGCTTGGGGCGGATGGTGATCGTCTGGCCGGATTGGGTGGGCGCTTGGGAGAAGACTCGCCAACAGCGGCCCGTGGCCTCACGGCGCTCGGCCTGATCGGTGCAGTTGGCGCCCACGCTGACCCACACCTCCAAGTTCATCGTGGTGTTGAAGCCACGGAGCGTCGGAGTGATCTGGATCTGGGCGCGGCGACGGCCCCCGTAGGGATCGTTGGGGTCCTTGGGATCACCCTCGCTGACCTCGGGCAGGCTGAGATCATCGTCTAGGCAGTCCTTCCTGTTCAGCCAATAGGGGTACTGGCCCGAGGTGCGCTCGGGGACGCGCTGGACGATGAAGCCGCTCGACACCAGGGTGACCGAGGTGTTCGTGTTGGTCGGCGGGGTCGTCTGCGCGACCGCGTCGGTCGAGCCCAAGAGCGTGGCCGCTGTCGCCAGGATGCCCAGCGCGCGGACCATGGCTCCCCAGAGAGGGGCGACGGAGAGAGTGGCGCGTGCGCGCATGAGGCTGCCGTTCTTTGAGCATAGCGCGTGCCAAGCGGCAAACCCGTCCGGCCTCGCAAAAAGGCGCCGAAATTCGGGTGCCGCCGCTCGGGCGAGGAGACGTCGCCTGCCAATCTGGCAAGCAGCGGGCCCCAAGGGGCTCCGCACCGCCAAAGTGGCAACTCACATACGGACTTCGACGTGGGTGCGGCGCTTCAAGCCGGCCAGCCACTGCTCGCGCGCCTTGGCCATCTTCTCCATGTAGACGCGCTGGCTCAGCGGCTCGCGCACCTCTTCGAACGGCGGGAGCTGCGTGGGGGGGCGCTCGGTGACTTGGAAGATCACCCAGGTGTCGTCGACCCGCACCGGTCGCGAGACCTCGCCCACGGCCAGCGCCAACGAGGCGCGCTGAACGGCGGGGGTCTCCTGCGCGGGAGCTCGCTCGGGGTAGAGGCCCGAGCCGGGGAACGGAGGCTGCGAGTCGATCAGCGTCTGCAGATCGTCGCCCCCGCGCGCGCGGTTCGACAGGCTCTCGGCCAAAGCCAACTGCTTGGCCTGCTCGGCTTCGCCTCGACCCACCGGCAGCACCAAGCGCAGAGTGCGCTGGGGCGAACGCATGCGCTCTTCGGCCTCGATGCGCTTGTAGGCGGCGCGCAGGTCGCTGTCGGTCACGCGGATGCGACCCTGGAGACGCACGTTCACCAGCTTGGCTTGCAAGACCTGACGACGGAGCTCGTCGCGGTACTGCTGGACGGTCATGCCGCTGCGCTTGGCCTCGGCCAGCACGCCGCTCACCGTCAGGTTGTTCTGGGCGGCCACCCGCTTGAGCGACTCGTCGATCTCCTGCGAGGTGATGACGATGCCGGCCTTCGAGGCGGCGGCGTCCTCGAGCTCCTCTTCGATCATGCGCTGCAGCACGACCTCGTAAACCTGGCTGATCGCAGCTGCCTGCTGAGGGCCGGCCGGGACGCTCTGGTAGACGCGCAGCAAGAACGGACGCGAACGCTCGCGCAGATCGGACAACAGGATGGCCTGCTCGCCCACGATGGCGACGACACGCTCGACGATGGCAGCGGTGGCCGGGCGCGGCGCGAGCATCGCCACGCTCCCAGCGCTCACGGCGAGGCCGGCGAGCAGGGTGAAGCGGGAGGCGAGGCGATTCATGCCGGAGGTATAGAGGAGGCGACGGGCCCGGGCGACTCGGCAGGCGAAGCCCCCGGATTTCGCCTGCTCAGGCTGCGTAGGACGAGCTCGGCTGCCACCAAGCCCAGGACCAGCAGCGCCAGGGGTCGTGCGAGCGGCGTGGGGGCGTCTGCCGTGGCGCCGACGCTCGCGGCCGAGGTGGGTGGCGCGGCGCCGGGCTGGAGCAGGCCCTCCTGAACGTCCCGGGTGGCGTAGCGGTGCGCCACCCGAGCGGGACCTTTGGCATTGGGGTGCTCGAGCGTGTAGCGGCCGGTCCAAGCTGGTTCGAAGTAGGCTCCGTCGGCGTTCGTCGTCGGGCTGAGTGGACCGCGAGGCCCGCGGACACGGACGTCGGGGGCGAGACGCCAGCGCTGGCCGACTGGGCTGGGGCGCGAACCGCGGCGCAAGGATGCTTCTTCCAGCACTCGATCGAGCAGCGCGAGGAAGGCAGGCCGCAGCGCCAGATCGCTGGCGTCGACCGAGGCTGGCAGAGTGAGGATCCAGGTGAGGCCTCGACCTTGGCGTCGCTCGATCCAGAGAGGAGCTCCATCGGCGAAGCTCCGCAGCACGTGGTCTTCGGGACGGAGCTCCACGCGCGCGCGTCGCGCCGCGTCGAGTTCGCTCCAGGTCTGCCAGATCGGCTCGGCTCCGGCTGGACTCGGCGCTGGGCTCGCCACTGGATTCGGCGCTGTCGCGTCGGGAGCGGTCGCCGGCACCCACTCGGGGCTGCGCGAGAGCAGCGGCCACCAACCCGAAGCCAGAGGCGCGCTGGCTGCGCGCGGCCCGAGGAGCAAGAGCACGACGCCCTCGTCGTCCAGGAATGCCTGGAGCGCCTCCTGCGTCTCGGGCGTGAAGCCGGGGGGATCATCGATGATCAGGGCTGCGAAACGCGAGAAGCCGGCGGCGCTGTCGGGCACGATCGAGAGCGGCTCGATGCGCGCGCGGGGATCGACCGAGCGCAAGCCCAGCTCGATCACGGTGGTCGAGCCGGTCGACGTGCCGGCGCGTTCGGCGTCCGCGCGCACCGCCACGACCGGCGCGTCGTCGTCGCGCAGGAGCTCGGTTCGGTCGTCGCTCTCGAGTTGATCGTGTTCGCTGTCGGGGGCCAGCACGGCGATCAGGCGGACGTTGCGGGCGGGTTCTCGGCCGAGCTGGATGGTCGTGACCCCCTCGCGGGCGTTCGTGCGTCCCAGCTCGTCACCGAGAGAGTCATCGTCGGTCAGCGCGTGCACACGGAGCACGCGGTCGCTCGGCTTGGCATGCTCGGTGCACGAAATTTCGACCCGCACCAAGGAGCCCGCCAGCTGCCCGGTACCCAGCGCGCAATTCGAGAAGGGCTGCCGCAGCTCGGCGAGCGGCGCCGAGACACCCGCCAGCAGTTCGGGCGTGAGCGGCGCCTCCGACTGCATGTCACCGAGCACGAGCGTGCGCCGGGTGGGTTGAGGCAGCTCGGCCAGGCTGGCCTGCGCGAGCTCCAGAGCGCCGGTCAGATCGCTCGCGCGATCGGTGGGTTCGATGTGTCCGAGCAGCTCGCGCAGGGTGTCGTGGCGCGCCGTGGCGGGCGCGAGCAGGCGCGCAGGCTTGCCGGCGAGCACGAGTGAGAAGGTGTCGTCGGCGCGAGCCGAGTCGAGCACCTGGCGGGCTCCATCGAGCGCGCGCGAGAGGCGCGTGATGTTGCCGTCGCGCACGTTCATGCTGGCGGAGTCGTCGATCACCAGCGCGACGGCGAGCGAGGCGCCGTCGGGGCGGGCGAGCGAGAGGCGGGAGCAGCGCACGAACGGGCTCGAGCCGAGCAGCGCCAGGGCCAACAGCAAGAGTACGCGCAGGCTCAGCAGGGCCCGATCTTCGATGCGGTTGCGGCGCTGCGTGGTGGCGACGGCGGCTGGGACGAAGCGCGCCGCCGGGAACGCCAACGGACGCACGGGACCCCGGAACAGGGCGTGGGCCAGGATCGGCACCAGGATCAGGGCGCCGAGCCCCAGCGCCAAGGGCACGAGGAAGTTCATGCCGAACCACCGCCTGTCGCATCGACCTCGAACGGCGTCGCAGCTCCCTGGATGGCCAAGCGCAAGCGCAGGAACGACTGGGTGAGCGGTTCGTCGGTGATCAGACGAAGGAAGGCACCACCGCGGGAGGCCACCTCGCGCTCGATCGAGTCCGTGTGTGCGGCGAGTGCGCGCAGGTAGCCCTGCCGCGCGCGCTCCCCCTCGGTGTCCACGATGGCCCCGCTCTCGGGATCGCGGAGCCGCAGTGATCCGCGTAGGGAGAATTCGACCTCGCTGCGGTCGAGCACCTGGACCACCACCAGACGTCGGCGACCACCTGCCAGGATGGGCAGCTCTCGCCACCACGAGCCTTCGGGATCGAGCAAGTCGGAAAGAACGACGAGCGTCGAGCCTCGCTTGGCCCTTTGGGCCACGTGGGCGAGGCGCGGAACGAAGAGCCGAGTCAGCGCGTCGGCGTCGAGCGGCTGCGACTCGCTGGAATCGCCCCCGTCGAGTGCGTCGAGCGCGTCGAGCTCGGACAGGACGTGCTCGACGTGCGGCAAACCTGCGCGCGGCGGCAGGCCAGGGGCCGCCGTGCCCAACAGGCACAGGCCCAGAGGATCGGCGCTCGAGCGGGTGAGCAACGCCAAGCCCCCGGCGAGTAGCAGCGCGGTCCCGAGCTTGCTCTCCGCCTGACCCTCACCGCGGTAGGACATCGAGGCGCTCCCATCGACGACGAGCCAGAGTGCGCGCTCCGTCTCGGAGTGAAACTCACGGATCAAGTGTCGGCCGTGCCGCAGCAGAGCGTGCCGATCGAGGTGCCGCAGATCGTCGCCCGGGTAGTACTCGCGGTGCCCAGCGAACTCGACACCCGAGCCTCGTCGCTCCGAGCGATGTTGGCCGCCTCCGAGGCCGGCAGCCAACAGTCGCGTGCGCAGGTTGGCGCGCCCTGGGGCGTGCTCGGCGAGGCGCCTGCGCAGCTTCTCGGTCACTTGAAGAGGCTCGACATGCTGAGGACGAATCCGCCGCCCACGCCGAGGAGTAGCGCCAGCAGACCGAGGACAATCAATAGCGGCGTCACGCGCACGGACTCGCCATCGTCCGACGGAGACTCGGCTCCGTCCGGAGGGTCGGGCGCCTCACTCGGTGGGGGTGTCGAGGAGCTCATGGCTGGGCAGGCGACTCCGTGTTCGTGGGCTGAGAGGTCGCGGGCTGAGCGGCCGCGGGCAGAGGGGGACAGGCAGCCACCAGCTTGGGGCTGGTAGCGATGGGATCGAAGACCAAATCGGGCTCCAGCTTGCGCAGCTCCGTGCAGGCCTTGCGCGCGAGCGGAGTGGCCTCCAGCGCGACGTGGCTTTCCAGCAGCAACTGCTGGACGTGAGCGGCGAGCGGCGTGCTCAGCTCGCCGCGCACCAAGAGTTCGCCGCCCTTTGCCACGGCGGCCACGTAGCGTCCGGCGCGCACGTCGGCCGCCATGGCCGAAACGACGCCGCGAGCATCCGCCTGCTGCCGAAGCGTGTCGCCCTTCGCCTGCTCGTCGAGCGCGGCAGCAGCGAGCCGCGCCGCGCGCTGACCGTCGGGGGTGAGCGGCAGCTCGGTGAGCGGCAAGAGCAGAATTTCGCCGCGCGCCAACGTGCGCTTCTCCAGATCGTTGTACTGCGTCAGCGCCCAGGCTTGCTTGGTGCTTCCCAAGAAGCGATAGGCCAGCGTCGCCAGACTCTCGTCGCCGTTGGTGATCCAGGCCAGATTGTAGGGGATGGCCAGGATGCGCCCGACCTCGGGCTGGATCCACGGCTTCTCGCCGTTGCTGTCCGCCAAGAAGATGGCGCGGCGCGTGTCACCCAGGAGCGACGCGGCCAGGCTCTCCCAGGTCTCGCCGCTCTGCACGCGGTGGTAACCGAGCGCGGGGATCTCCAGCAGTTGCCCGGGCGTGAGGCCCTTGGCTCCCGTGCGATCGAGATGATTGGCCGTCACCAGCACGCGCTCGAGCTGGACACGACCGTAGAAGCGCTCGGCGATGCGCGCCAAGGTCTCGCCTGGCTCGACGACGTGGGGGAAGGCCGCTGCCGAACCAGCGACGCCTAGCGCCGCACCTAGCGCCGCACCGAGCGCCACCAGGCCACGCCACCAATGCCGGGCGCGCCGCCGGCTCTGCGCCGAACTCCTCTGCTTCACGAATCCTCCTCGTGCGGCTCGGCCGCCAAACGCTGCGGCGTGTCCGCCGGATACTCGTTGAGCACGCCGAGCGGCGGGACGGCAGCCAAGAGCCGCTCGAGCTGCTGGGCCGTCTGCGGACGCTCGGAGGGCCGCTTCTTCAAGCAGGCCATGACGATGCGGTCCAGCTCGTCGGGGATGCTCAAATCGGGGCGCACCTGGCGCATCGGTCGTGGCGTCGAGCGCTGATGGTGCTCGAGCAGCGCCTGACGCGACTTGCCGTGGAAGGGCAGGTCGCCGGTGAGCGCCTCGTACATCAACACGCCGAAGGCGTAGACATCGCTGCGGGCGTCGATCGGACCACCCACGCACTGCTCCGGGCTCATGTACTCGGGAGTTCCCAAGGTGTAGCCGTCTTGGGTCAAGGTCTCTTCTTCGGCCAGCTTGCTCATGCCGAAGTCGAGCACCTTCACCAGGCCGCCCTCGCACAGGAAAATGTTCCCCGGCTTCAGATCGCGGTGGACGATGCCCAGGCGATGCGCGGCCGAGAGGGCGCTGCAAGCCTGCAAAAACACGGGGATGGCGAAGCCGGGCGGCAGGGGACGTCGCCGCTTCAACTGATCCTGCAGGCTGACGCCGCGCAGTAGCTCCATCACCACGAACAGGGTGCCATCCGGCATCTGATCGAGGTCGAACGTGCGCACCACGTTGGGGTGCTCGAGGGACATCTGCACGCGCGCCTCGCGGCGCAGGCGCGCCACCTCGGCGGCGTCGACCGCTGCCGCGCCACGCAGCACCTTCACCGCCACCTGCACGCCCAGCCCCAAGTGCTCGGCCGCGTACACCGTGCCGATACCGCCGGAGCCGACGGGCCGCAGCATGCGATACTTGCCGCCCAGCACGCTGTGCGTGAGATCGCCCAGCTGGCTGCCGAACTGGCCGCGCTGCTCGAGCCCATGCTCCAGCGCGGCGATGCGGA
>DATIDO010000450.1:0-4274 GCA_035456245.1 Polyangiaceae bacterium | reverse complement strand
CGACGAAGAACGGGCTCGGTAGTGTCGGGCCTTGGCAATGGCCGGCACTGCAGTGAGCCGGCTCTGCGGTGAGCCGGCTCTGCAGTGAGCCGGCTCGGCAAAGCACGGCCGCTCACTTGGCGGGCGGCGGCGCCAAGGCCTTCGTGTAGAAGACCCCCGCGAAGGCAGCGCCCAAGAGCGGCGCCAGCCAGAAGAGCCACAGCTGCTCCAGCGCCCAGCCGCCGACGAACAGGGCCTGGCTGGTGCTGCGCGCCGGGTTCACCGACGTGTTGGTGACCGGGATGCTGATCAGGTGGATGAGGGTGAGACACAAGCCGATGGCGATGGGCGCGAAGCCTGCCGGCGCGCGTGTGTCGGTGGAGCCCAAGATCACGACCAAGAATACGAAGGTCAGGAAGAACTCGGCCACGAAGGCCGCCGCCACGCCGTAGCCACCGGGCGAGTGCTCGCCGTAGCCGTTCGCAGCGAAGCCGCCGAGATCGACCCCCGCCTTGCCCGTCGCGATCACGTAGAGAATGCCCGCCCCAATCACGCCGCCGACGACCTGCGCCGCGATGTAGCCGGCCAAGTCACGGAACGGGAACCGCCCCCCGAGCGCGAGCCCGAGCGAGACCGCAGGGTTCAGGTGGCAGCCCGAGATCGGACCAATCGTGTAAGCCATCGTCAGCACGGTGAGGCCGAAGGCGAACGAGACGCCAAGCAGACCAATCCCCACGTCGGGGAAGCCCGCAGCCAACACGGCGCTACCGCAGCCGCCGAACACCAACCACGCAGTCCCCAAAACCTCGGCCAAGTACTTGTTCATGTCGTCCCCCTCCGCGAGCTCTCATGTCTCGCTCATGATTGGAGGCTAGCGCGCATTGCTCGACGACGGTGCGAGGAAACAACCTCCGGCCCACGTCGCGCGTCGGGCCAGCTTCGGGGCAGCATGAACACTCCGCAGGGATACAGCCGTTGGGATACGCCGTCGGCACACGGACCGGGCACCCGGCCAACTGGGTCCACCCCGCCATCCACGCGCCCGAGCACCCGTCGCGGACCATTCGAGCAGGTCGAATTGCAGCCCAGTTCGTCGCTTCCAGGTGAAATGTTCGGATCCGGCTGCTCGGCCAGTGCAGCGTGGGTGTGACCGTTACTTGTGCGAAGCACTCCCGAAGCAGGAGCATGGCCAGATTGGTTGGCAAATGAACTTCGACTCGGCGCTCGTGAGGTCGCTACGCGATCACCTGTTGGGGCTGGCTCAGCACTCCATCATCCCTCGTGACCCCGCTGGGCGCCCTGCGCGCGCGACGCCGGAAGAGGCCGCCGTGCTCGAGCGCTTCGAGCCCTTCGCCGAGCTGTTGTTTCTGGTGACCGACGCGGACGGAACGGTGAGCGACGTGGAGCGCGCGACGATCCTGGGCGCCTTTCGCGCTCTCACTGGTGGGCGGGTGTCACCGCTCGCGCTGGAAGGCTTGGAGCAGGAGCTGGCCGATCGCCGCCGTCGGCACGGTCGGATGAGTCGCTTGGAGGCGGCCTGCACGCGGCTGGCGCTGAACCGGGAAGACGCAGAGCTGGCCTTCACCTTGGCCAACGCCGTGGCCCTGGCCGATCGCTCGCTGCTCGCCGATGAAGAGGCGTTGCTCGAGCAACTGAGTGATCTGCTCGGGGTTTCCAGCAAACGCTTCGATGCGCTGGTCGAAAGCAGCCGCGCTTCGCAGCTGCCGCCGCCGCCCTGAGTTGCTGTGGCTGCATGAGGCCGCCCTGAAGCCGCTGCGGCCGCGTTGAGCGTCACAGCGCTGTGTTGCCACAGCGCCAGGCTGGAGGTCATCAGCTCCCGAAGGGGTGCCAGTGCTCCTGGACCTCGACCTTGTCGGGTGAGAGGCGGAGCTCCAAAAAGTGGTGCAGTTCGCCCTCTTCGCTCACGCGGATACGCGGCACGACGGCGGCGTTGATGTAGACGGTCCCGTCGCGCTCGAGCACGAACGGGCGCGCGGAGCGTGTCGAGCGACGGTGCATGTGGCCGGCGATGACGGCCAGCACGCGCTTACCGCGCGCGCGCGCATAGGCGATGGCGTCGCTCAGATCGTCGTCCCCCCAATCGTCCGGTCCCTCTTCGCCTTCGGGCAAGGGAAAGTCACGACTCCAGGGGCCCTCCGCGCCGCCACCCAGGCCAGCGGGGCCGTTGTGGGCCAAAAAGACCAGGCTGCTGTCGGGTGCCCGATCGACCAGCGTGCGCAGGCGAGCGATCGAGCCCTCGCGATCGTGCACGCCGTAGGTGCGCGCGAGCATCTCGGGGAACGAGAGGACCGAGCCACCGGTGGCGCAGGGGCGCGCCGCGATCAACGAGACGGAGCCCTCGGCGGTCAGCAGCTGGTGGCAGCTGTAGCCGCACGGCTCGATGCCGGGGGCAGCGTTGCGGTGCATGGCGCGCAGCAAATCCGCGCGACCGCTCTGGTAGGCCAACTCGGCCGACAGATGAGGCAAATGCTCCGCGTCGTTGTTGCCGGGGAGCACCAAGCCGCGCGACTGCAAGCGGGAGATCTGGCGGATGATGGCCAGGCCGTCCTTGCGAGTGCCGCTACCGAGGTCGCCCACGAACAGCAGGAGGTCGTAGGCGGCCTGGTCGAAGTAGGCGTTGTCCTGGGCATTCCAGCGACCGTGCAGATCACCCAGGATCGCGAGCTTCTCGGCTCGGTAAGAGGGGATGTCGGTCACCGCTGCCTCGTCGGACGAGCCGCCTCGCAGAGTGAGGCGGCTCGCAGGATGAAAACGCTGGCTCGGGTCGTTGCTTGGGCCTCAACCCGTGTTGCGCATGCCCTGAGCAATGCCGTTCAGCGTGGTGCCGATGGCCTGATCGAGCAGACCCAGCTCCGCAGAGCCCTCGGGCAGCGCGCGCTTCTTCTTCAGCAGGCTGATCTGCAACAGGTTCAAGGGATCGACGTAGGGGTTCCGCAGCTGCATGGCCTGACCCAAGAAGCGGTGGCCCGCCGTCAGGTTGCCGTGGCCGCGGATGGCCAGGATGGTCTGGACCATGCCGTCGAACTCGGCCTTCAGCGAATCGAACAGGCCGCGGTAATCACCCAGCTCGGTCAGGTAGAGCTCGGCCACTTCGAGATCGGCCTTGGCGCAGACCATCTCGATCTTGGCCAACAGGTCGTCGAAGAACGGCCAGGTCTTGGCCATCTTCTGCAGCAGCGCCAAGCCAGCCGGATCGGCGGCTGCCTCACGCAGCGCCACACCAGCACCCAGCCAAGCCGTGAGCATCGTGCGCGTCTGGGTCCAGCCGAAGTTGTACGGAATGGCGCGGATGCCGGCCATCGTTCCCGAGCCCTTGTCGCGGTAGGCGGGGCGCGAGCCGAAGTGCACGTGGCCGAGTTCGCGGACCGGCGTGGCCTGCAGGAAGACCTGGAACACCACCGGATCCTCGTGGATGACCTTGCGGAAGGCTTCGCGTGAGCGCTCCGACAGCCGTTCCATCATGCCACGGAAGGCCTGCTGGTCCTCGGCGCTGACGCCGTTGCGCCAGTCCTCCTGGGTGGCCATCAGCGTGCCGGCCAGCATCACCTCCAGGGTGCGCTCGGCGATCGACAGGATGCCGAACTTCTGGCTGATGGTCTCGCCCTGCTCGGTGATCTTGATGCTGCCGGTGATCGAGCCGGGCGGCAGTGCGGTGAGCGCACGGTACACCGGCGAGCCACCTCCACGTCCGACCGTGCCGCCGCGACCGTGGAACAAGGTCAGCTCGACCCCGGCATCCTTGGCGATGGCGGCCAGCTTTTCCTGGGCCAGGTAGAGTTCCCAAGCGGCACACAGCACGCCGACGTCCTTGGCCGAGTCGGAGTAGCCCAGCATGATTTCCTGGCGCATGCCGCGCGCGCGCAGCTGCTTCAGGTAGACCTCGTCCTTGAAGAGCTCCGACATCACGTTGGGCGAGTTGGCCAGATCGCCGCCGGTCTCGAACAGTGGCACCACGTCGATCTTCGACACCGGGGTGTCGAGCGAGAGGTCGACCAGACCGCGCTCGCGCGCCAGCAGGAGCACGCGCAGCATGTCCTCGGCGCTGTGGTTCATCGAGATGATGTACGTCTCGGTGCCCTTGGGTCCGAGCTCGGACTGGATGGTGTGGATGGCCTCGAAGACGCCCAGAACCTTCTCGGTCTGCTCGTCGAGCTTGAGGTTCGGCGAGGTGAGGGGGCGGCGCCCCAGCAGCTCGCTACGCAGCGAGGCGCCGTCGAAGGCAGGCAGGCCCACCGAGGTTGCGATGGCGTTCAGCGCCTGGGTGTGGGCGTCCG
>DATIDO010000449.1:0-4332 GCA_035456245.1 Polyangiaceae bacterium | reverse complement strand
ACGGGCGCCGAAAAGCTGGCTTTGCGCCTGTCGCAGATCGAGGTGGAGCCGCAGCCGCAGGGCCTGCCCCACGTCAGCGGCCGCATCATGTTCCGAGGTCCCGCGGGGATCGCCAATCGCTTCGCGCCCACCGACTTCACGGGCTGGGCTGGCTTCTCGGGGGAGCTCACCCTGGACGGCAAGACCCGCCTGCCCGAGCTCTCCGGTCAGCTGAGCGGGGCCGGGCTCAACGTAGCAGGCAAGGCCATCGCCAAGCGCCTGTCGGGGACGGTGCGGATCCACGACGACGTGGTCACCGTCCCCGAGCTGGAGGCCGACTGGGCCAACGGGACGGCCTGGGTTCGCGGCTTCGCCATCGAACCCTTCCGCGAAGGCATCCCGCTGCGCGTCGAGCACATCACCTCCGAGCACATGGATTTCCCCGGCGTGATGCGCGACATCGACATCACGCCCAACACTATCGTCGACTGGCACTACGACCACGTCGACATCGATCAGGTGCGCGGCGCGGTGAAGCCGTTCTTTCTGGACGGCACGGTCAACTCGCGCACCAGCCGCTTCGCCGTCTACGACAAAGCCTACCACGATCCCGCGCGGCGCCGGATGATCGGCGTCGGGGCCGCCACGGTCGTCGGCAGGTGGCGCGCCAACTCGAAGACGCTCGACTTCTACGACGTGCAGTCGAACTTCGGGAACAGCTCGCTGCCGGTCGAGCTGGTCAGCATTCCTTTCAGCAACGACGGCCCGCCGCTGATCGTGCGGCCCAAGCCGAGCTCGGTCCTGGATCTGAGCGACATCGGGCCCATCGCCAACCTGCAAATTGCCGGCGTCGCCAAGCTGGACATCGAGCTGCGCGGTCCCCCACCCCACCCTTCGATCGACGGCACCATGTCGGTGAGCGATCTGAGCCTGGGGGGCTTCGACGTGGGGAACCTGGCCGAGACCAAGCTGCACTTCGAGCCGCTGTTCGTCGAGTTCGAGAAGCTGAGCGGCCAGAAGGGCAACATGTCGTACCGCGCGCCCAGCGCGCGACTCGACTTCGATACACCCGCGGGCGTGGAGTTCACGGCCGCAGCCGAGTCGGACGACTTCGACCTGCGTGAGTTCTTCCGCATCTTTCACATGGAAGACGACCCACGCTTCGCCGACCTGTCGGGCCACGGCAAGCTGCGCTCGCGCATCCGCTATCTCCTGGGCGGCCCCGAGGACGACTGCGACAGCGGCCGACTGCGCGTGCAGGGGCAGGCCGAGCTGCACGATCTGGAGGTGCTGGGTGAGACCTTCAGCGGTGGTGACAGCACCTTCGACCTGGACTGGTTCGACATCGACGCCGGAGTGCGTGGCTTCCGCCTCGGCGTGCCTTCGGTGATCCTGCGCAAGGGCAGCGGCAGCGTCTTCGGCAACGCGCGCGTCCGGCCAGGCGGCGAGGTCGAAGGGCACATGGTCGGCTCCCACGTGCCGCTCGCCCGCATCGACGCGCTGCGCAGCTTCCTCGGTCAGGCCGAAGGCTTCGTCGCCGGCGCGGGCCGCCTGGAAGGAAACCTGGAGCGGCTGGGCTTCACGGCGCAGCTCCACGTGAGCGAGCTGAAGGCGCGAGGCGTGACGCTGCCGCCTTCGAGCATGACGGTGAGCCTCGCCCCCGAACCAGGTCCGCTCGAGACCTCGGGCAAGCTGAGCGGCTGCGGCCGGCCCCTCCCGCCGGTCTACGACAAGCAGTCGCGCAGTGATCCCAAAGCGGGCACCTTCCACGCCAGCGGGCAGTTGTTCGGCGGACAGATCGCCTTCGAGGACGTCCAGCTGACCAGCCAGCGCGATCGGGTGGCGCTCGGACGCATGCGCCTGGCTCACCTCGATCTGGGGGCTCTCTGGGCCCTCTCGCCGCCCAGCGCCATGTTGGATCAGGCGCCGCGCGGCACGCTGAGCGGTGAGCTGTCACTCGACGAGGTTCATCTACGGCGCTTGTTCGACTCGCGCGCCACCCTGCGCATCACCGAGCTGGAGGCGGGCGCTTCGGGCTACGGACTCGCGCTCGCGGACGGTCCGGCGGAGTTCGTGCTCGGCGCCGGTGCCGTCCGAGCTCCCCGCTTCGCTCTGCGCGTCACGACGCCGGGTGGCCAAGGTGGCGTCCTCGACGGCAACCTGGTGCTGAATCGCGACAAGACGGTGGAGGGTCGGCTGACCCTGCGCGAGACGTCGCTCGGCGTGCTGGCCAAGGTGGTGCCGGGCGTGGAGCGGGCCGAAGGGAAGCTCTTGGCGGGGCTGTCGCTGCGGGGTCGCTGGGACGCCCTGGACGCGGGCGGCTACGCCGAGGTGCAAGGCGGGCGGGTGGTGCTCTCGGGCATCGCCAGCCCCATCTCGAACATCGACGCCAGGCTGGAGGTCGATTCCCAAGGCCTGCGGGTGGCCCGCGGCAGCGCCGACTGGGGCGGAGGACGACTCGAGCTGAGCGGCGGCGCTCCGTTGGCTAGCGGCAGCTGGGGGACGGCGCGCTTCGGCATCGTGGCCCGCACGGTGGCGTTGACGCTGGACGAAGGCGTGCGCACCAGCTTCGACGCCGATCTCGAGCTCACGGTGCCCCCGGGTAGCCAAGAAGAGGGCGACGAGGCGAAGCGGGTGCTGCCGCGCCTGGCCGGTTCGGTCGATCTGATCAGCGGCGCGTACGAACGTCCCATGACGGCCACGGCCGACATCGCCAGCTTGACGGGCCGAGGACACAAGACCGAGGTCGACTCGTTCGATCCCCAGCGTGGCCGGCTGCAGCTGGACGTGGTGGTGCGCGCCAAGCGGCCGCTGACGGTGAAGAACGCCCTGGTGGAGTGCGCGCTCGAGCTGGATCCGAGCGGCCTGCGCATCTCCGGCACCGAACGCAATTTCGGGGCTGTCGGCAACGTCGAGGTGGTGAGCGGCGGGCGCATCTTCCTGCGCCGCAATGCCTTCGAGGTGAAGAGCGGCCTGGTCCGCTTCAACGATCCGACGCGCATGCGGCCGGAGGTCGACGTGAGCGCGACCACCGAATACCGACGCTTCGAGAACCCCGGCGGCAGCCAGGCGACCATGAGTTCGACAGCCAGCGCTTCGGCCGGCGGCCTGTGGCGCATCCGACTGCGCGCCTACGGGCCCCCGGACGACCTACGGGTCGATCTGACCAGCGATCCACCGCTGGCCCAGGACGACATCTTTCTCTTGCTCACCGTCGGCCTCACCCGCACCGAGCTGGACCAGGCGCGCAGCGCCGGCGTAGGCAGTTCGGTGGCGCTCGAGGCGCTCGGCAGCCTGTCGGGCGCGGAGAGCGCGGTGACCGAGACGGTGCCCATCGACGAGTTCCGTTTCGGCAGCGTCTACTCGGCCCGCAGCGGCCGTACCGAGCCCACCGTCACCATCGGCAAGCGCCTGAGCGAGCGCATGCGCGCGAGCGTGACCACCAGCCTGAGTGACACCAACGAGGTCCGCTCCAACCTCGAGTACAAGGCCACCCCGCAGATGAGCGTCGAGGGGTCGTACGACAACGCCCAACGCGCCGGTGCTCCCGCGCTCGGCAACCTGGGCGGCGACGTGCGGTGGCGCCTCGAGTTCGATTGAGCTAGGTCAGCGCCCATGAAGGTGCGTCTCGTGCGGAATCTCAGCTTCGAAGCGGCCCATCGCCTCCCGCGCGTGCCCCCCGGGCACAAGTGCGAGCGACTCCACGGCCACAGCTTCCGCATCGACCTGATCGTCGAGGGCGAGGTGAACCCCGACACCGGCTGGTTCATCGACTACTCGGACATCGACGACGCCTGGGCACCCCTGCACCAGCAGCTCGATCACAACTACCTGAACGAGGTGCCCGGCCTGGAGAACCCGACCAGCGAGATCCTGGCCGGCTGGCTCTGGGAGCGCCTGCGCCCGAGCTTGCCCAGCCTCACCCGTGTCGTCGTCCACGAAACCTGCGACGCGAGCTGCGAGTACGAAGGCCTCTGAGGCCACACGAGAGCGACGGGAGGAGCCAAGCATGAAGTACCTCCACACCATGGTGCGCGTGAGCGACCTGGAGACATCGCTGCGCTTCTATTGCCAAGGTCTCGGCTTGCGGGAGCTGCGGCGACGCGAGTCGACCCAGGGCCGCTTCACCCTGGTGTTTCTGGCCGCGCCCGGGGACGACCAAGCGCAGGTCGAGCTGACGTACAACTGGGACCCCGAGGTCTACACCGGCGGGCGCAACTTCGGGCACCTGGCCTACGAAGTGGAGGACATCTACGCGCTGTGTGCTCACCTCGAGTCGCTCGGCGTGCAGGTGCTGCGTCCACCCCGCGACGGACACATGGCCTTCGTCCGCTCTCCCGACGGCATCTCGGT
>DATIDO010000448.1:0-7271 GCA_035456245.1 Polyangiaceae bacterium | reverse complement strand
GTCCGAGTACAGGTCGTAGAACGACGACCCCAGCTCGACGCGGGCGACGTCCTTGATCTTGAGGATTTCCCCCTTGGGGTTCGCCTTGAGAACGATGTTCTCGTACTGCTCCGGCTTGTTGTAGCGATCCTGGTAAACCAGCACGTACTCCAAGGCCTGGGCGGCCTTGCCGGAGGCCTGCCCGATGCGGCCGGGGCGGGCGATGATGCTCTGGTCGTTGATCGCGTCCATCACCTCTTCGGTGGAGACGTTGTAGGCGCGCATGCGATCCGGGTTGAGCCAGATGCGCATGGCGTACTGGCGCGAACCGAGGATGCGCGTCTGAGCGATACCCTTGATGCGGCCCAGCTCGGGCAGCAGGTTCACGTTGGCGTAGTTGTAGAGGAACTTCTGATCGGCGGTTTTGTCCGTGCTGAACAGGTTGACGTACATCAACATGCTCGGCTGGACGAAGTTCACGACCACGCCTTCCAGCTGCACCAGCGGAGGTAGGCGACTCATCACCTGGTCCACGCGATTCTTCACGTTGACCATGGCTTGGTTGGGATCGGTGCCCAGCTCGAAGACCACCTGAATGGTGGCCTCACCGGCGCTGGTGGCGTCCGACATGATGTAGCTCATGCCCTGCACGCCGTTGATGGCGCGCTCCAGGGTGATGAGCGAGGACTTCACCAGGACGTCTGCGCTGGCACCCGGGAAGTCCAAGGTGACGATGACGCGCGGCGGCGAGATCTCCGGGAACTGGGAGATGGGCCGCGAACGCATGGCCAAAAGGCCCAAGAAGACGACGACGATCGACAGGACGATGGCAAGGACCGGCCGTCGGATGAAGGTCCCGGTCATTCGGCCGCAACCTCGAGGTGGGAGTAGATGTCGGCGGGCTTCTTGTAGTCGGGCTGGATGGTCAGGCCGTCGTGCACCTTGCGCAGGCCGTCGATCAGGATGTGCTCCTTCTCCTCCAGACCCTCGCTGACCACGTAGAGCTGCGGCAGCTCGGCGGCGACGGTGATCGCGCGCGAGTGGACCACGCCCTTCTCGTCGACCACGAACACGAACTTCTTGTCGAGAACCTCGAAGGTCGCCTTCTGCGGGATCAGCAGGGCGTCGTCGATGGGCAGACTCATGCGGACCTTGCCGGTCTCACCGTGGCGCAGCAGACCCTTGGTGTTGGGAAAGGTGGCGCGGAAGGCGATGTTACCGGTCTCGTTGTTGAAATCGGCCTCGATGGTCTGGACCTTGCCGCTTTCGGGGAACAGCACGCCGTTGGCCATGACGAGCTGCACCGTCTGGTGCTCGCCGTCGTGCTGCATCTTGTAGTCGAGGTACTCGGCCTCGGTGACGTTGAAGTAGACCCAGATCTGGCTGTTGTCTGCCAAGGTGGTGAGCGGATCACCCTCGTCCAGCAGGCTGCCTTTCCGAACCTGGAAGCGGCCCATGATGCCGCTGAAGGGCGCGCGGATTTCGGTCAGCCCCTTGTGCGTGGTGGCGAGAGCCAGCTGAGCCTGGGCCTTGCCGAACTTGGCCTTGGCCAGCGCGAGCTCGCTGGGCGAGACGATCTCCTTGTCCGCCAGCAGCTTGGTGTTGTTCAGCTCGACTTCGCTGAGATCGGCCTCGGCCTGCGCCTTCTGCACCTCTGCCTGGTAGATGAGCGGCATGATCTGGAACATCTTCATGCCGCGCTGCACCTGCTGACCTTCGTCGACGAAGATGTCCTGCAAGTAGCCACGCTCGAGGGCGCGTAGCTCGATGTGCTGGATGGCCTTGACCTGCGCCACGTAGTCGCGCGTCAGCTGGGTCGACTTGCGCAGGGGGCTCGTGACCTGGAACTTCGCGCTCTCCTCCTTTTCGTGCTGCGCGTGGTGGCAGCCGAGGGGGGCGAGGGCGACGAACAGAGTCAGGACGATCCGAGCCACGGAGCTGGAAGCAATGCGAGGCAGGACCCGGTTGGAGCGGTCGGCGGCAGCCGAGTGGCGAGAGCGGAGCTCCAAGGGGGAGGAGGTGGTGTACATGGCGGATATTTCCGGGGGTGGCACTGCAGCGGGACAGAGGTGCTGCGGCCGGGCCGAGACGTTCGAGCGGGTAGGGGTGGGGTGGCGTGGGCGATGAGAGCCCGCGCTGCGTCACGGGTGGGTTTCGCGATCGGGGTGAGTCGCCGACGAGTCGACGACGGTCCATGGGCTAGCGACGAGCGAACATGAGTCGTTCGGGAGCTGGGGCCGGCAGGAACCGGCTAGTCGTCGCAAACCGGGATCCCTCGGCGAGTGGCCGGGGGGCTTCCGAGGGTCGTGACGAGGGCACGGCCGATCTGCGACACGGCGCTGGGGCCGTGGATGACGTTCGAGCGGCCACGCGCAGGGCGCGTGACGCTTCCTTCAAACGCTTGGGGGGCCGCGAGCCGAGTGAACCTGGCGATCGGGCGAACCGGTCGGATCGGCGGTGGCCGAGCTCCCGACGCAAAGGAGGGGCTCGGCGTCCGAGCGTGGCTCGAGGAGCGCGCCACCCAACAGGGCAGCGGGTGGCGCAGGGTCGGCCGCGCTCAGGCGCAGGTCGTTCGCGTCGACCTCTTCGGCGCGGACCGAGGGGTGTCCGTGTTGGGGCGCCGTGGAGGAGGACTCGAGCAGGGGTCCTTGGCTCGCGACCCCGCGTTGCGAGCCGTCGTGCGGGCCAGGGAAGGGGACCACCAAGGCCAAGAGGGCCGTCAGCGACAGGAGCGCCAGCACCGCAGGCAGCAGCACCCGGGACAGCCAGGCCCAGCCTGGAGCCCGGAGACCGGCCCATCCCGGAGCCCGGATCGACCCCTTGCGCGAAGCGCGCCGCTCGACCGGCCCGTCGCTCGAAGCCGACAGGCCGAGCGGGGGGTGCGCGACGGATCCGAGGTTCGAATCCGAAGCGATCAAGCGTCGCCTCTTTCGATCAAGATGCAGATGTAGAGCATCACGAGAGTCACCACGCAACCGAATGTCTGCGGTTCCAGACAGGCGAAGCATGCCGGAAACGAACCGGTCGCGCGGCGTTCTCATTCCCCGGTCACAGACGCCCCAGTCACTTTCGAACTTCGCGTCGGGGTGGAATTGGTAGTCCGAGGACAGGCTCGGTCGGCCTCAGCTGCGTGTTGCGGCAGGCGGATCGAGGGAACGGTGGAGGAGGGCAGGAGGCAGGATGCCATGCGCCCGGAAGGCCTCGAGGACGCGAAAGTGCACGTCCGTCTCGAACGGCTCCTGGTACTTGCAGTCGAAGACGTAGGGCCGGGCCTTCAGTTGGAAAGCCACGTAGTCCTGCAGGATGACCTGCTTGGCCACGACCAGGATGGCCTGCTCCAGGAAGACGTAGGGGCTGGCCAGGCAGGCCTCCCGGATCAGCTCGACTGCCAGCTGGGCGTCCTGGTCCACGCCGACGTAGAAGTCCATGGCCACCTGCATTTCCAAGGCACCGTAGTTGCCGCTCGAGGTGACGTCCGTGAAGACCTTGTTGTTGGGGATGGTGATGATGTTGTGGTCGAGCGTGTTCATGCGCACGCTGCGCAGGCCAATCTTGATGATGTCTCCGTACTCACCGCCGTAGGAGACTCGATCGCCGACCTGAAAGGGACGATCGAACATGATGGTGATGCCGGCGATGAAGGAGGCGACCAGGTCCCTCAGCGCGAAGCCGACCGCGAACGCCAAGGCGCCACCGATCACGGTGAGCGCCGTTTGATCGAGGCGGATGCCCAGGCTGGTGACGATGGCGAGGGTCGTGACGTAGACGACGAAGCGGACCGTCGTCTGGACCTTCTGGATCGTCGGGCGGCGATTGGAGAAGCGATCGGCCAGGCGATCGCCGAAGTTCTCGACCAGGCGCAGCAAGAACAGCGCGCCGAAGACGATGGGGATGGAGACGGCTACGCCGCCCCAGCGAATGAACTCGGCCAGGCGCGCCACGTCGGGGGCCTCCTGGGCGCCGGCGCTCGGGGCCAAGCAGAGCAGCGCAAGCGTGACGAGTGCCTGCCGGCGCACGGCGCTGGGGAAAGGAGCGGCGCGGAAGGAGGGGCTGGCGCTCTTCATGGGGTCACCAGTCTTCATGGGGTCACCAGCAGGTGGCGGCGCTCCAGGTGGCGGGTGACCGTGCGCAGCCAGGTCCACGAGACGCGAACCAGACCGTTCGCCTCGTCGAACAGACCGATGGCCGTGCCGAAGTGAATGTCCTGCTGGACGTCGGCGGGTGACATGCGAGTGGCCGAGGCGATCAGTTCCACGCTGGCGGGGGCCAGCTGGAGGACGGCGCGCAGCACGAACAGCGACGAATTCGGGAGGCGCTCCAGCCGCGACAAATCCGGAACCTGCAGAGAGCGGACGAACAAGCGCCCCGACGCGTCGCGCCCCAGCGAAGCTCGGAAGGCCTCGAGCGCCATGCCCGGATTGCCCCCGACGTGGTCCCAGAGCATGCGCATGTAGCCCGCCCGCTTGGCCTCGAGCGCGTCCTGCCGATCCAGCTCGTCGGCGCCCGGTGGTAGGTGATCGATCAGTGCGTCGAAGCTGGGGGGCAACGGAGCCAGGGGGTCCGAGGTCGCGCAGCGGGCGTCCAGCAGGGTGCCGAGCTGGAGCTCGTTCCAGGGCGCGAGTAGGTGAACGCCGTCGAAAGGCGTGCGGGAGTCGCGAGCACGCTGCAGCAGGGGCCACACCGCTGCGTCGATGGAGAGGAGCCAGTGACGGTCTCGGGCATGAGCGCGCGCGAAGTGGACCAGCTCGTCGAAGCGAGCGAAGCCGCCGATGCGCGGCTCGATGTAGACCTGAGTGTCGTCGATCAGGACCAGGCGCGTGCGCGGGCCGTGGGAGGTGTCGGCAGTGTCACCTTCCGCAATCTTGCCTTCCGCCGCCTTTCCTTCCGCCGCGATGCGTGAGCGGAGGGCCAGCGTGGCTTCGGGGGATTCGCAGCTGACGCGCTGGGCCTCGTCTCCCAAGCGCTCGTGGAGCTTCGTCAGCAGCGTGGTCTTTCCCATGCCGCGGGCACCCACGATGATCGAAACTCCTCCTGGGCCCGTCTTCACCGCGCGTTCGAGGTCGTCGAGCAGCGCGTCTTGGGGACAGGCGAGCCAGGCCGCGGCCGGCGCCTCGGGATCGAACCGGGATCGTGCCGCGGAGTCGATCGGCGCGAGTCGGTCGATCGTGTGGCTCTGCCCCAGGCGCTCGATCTCACGCTTGTACAGGTAGGCGTGGATGCGGCGGGTCAGGTCGAAGCTGGTGATCCAGGTGCGGACTGCGCGGACCGTGCCCGACACGAACAGCAGCACGGCGCCTGCCATGGCGGCCAGGAAGCTGGTCAGGCCGGAGCGGTGCGCCAGGATCCAGGTGGGCAAGGCAGCCTTGCTGCGGGAGCGTTCGACGCGTTGGAAGATGACGTCGCGCCACCAGCGCACGAGCAGCAGGAAGATCGGGATGGCCGTGAACCAGCAGGTGGAGAAAACCCAAGCGTGGATGGTTCCACTGCCGACCAAGCGCGCACTCAGCTTCAGCATCAAGCCGAACAGCACGATGGTCGCGCCGACCAGGCGGAGCGAGCGCAGGCGGAGCGCGCCGATGGTGTCCGAGTCGGGCGAGGTGAGCACCTCCGCGCGTCGGGCAGCCAGCGCGTCGACGCTCCGTACGACCAGAGCGCCGGTCAAGAGCCAACCGAGCACGGGCGCCAGCAGTTGCACCTCCACCAGCTGGCGAATGTGCTCGGGCAACAGCCAGAAGCCGACGAGTGCGGTGAGCAGGGCGTAGAGCGGGCGGTAGATGCGGAGGGCGAAGCGCACCAGCGGAGGCAAGCGGCTGGTGTTGGCCAGGCGCCCCTCTTGCTGATCGGTCGTCAGTCGCTCGTCGAGGAAGCCGAGCAGCGCACCGATTCGCTTGCGGATCCACACGCAAACCAGCAAGAACAACAGGACCAGGCCCAGCGCGGTCGTGACTCTGGACCAGGCGACGGCCCGGGCGCCGTCGGTCTCCAGTCGGCTCAGCCAGTCGCTGGCAACGTGACGGTGGTAGCGCAGGATTAGCGAGAGATGTCGGGCCTCCGAGCTGGCCTGCTCCTGACCGGCGGCGCGGAAGCCCGTGATGGCCCTGCGCTTGTCCTGCGAGAGCGCACCGAGAAGGGAGAGCCGCTCACGGTTCAAGACATCGATCTCGCCGAGCAACTCCGAGGCCTGGAGTTCGCGCAGTGAGAGCTCTTCCCGACGCGCGGCGACGATGTCGCGCTCCAAGGCGGCTCGGCGCTGGCGGGCCGCAGTGGCGGAGACGTCGTTCGGCAGATCCAGTAGCGGGTTGGTCGGTAGCCCCGGAACCGCGCTCCGACCCGAGTCGAGGCGATCGAGAGCGCGGGCCAGGTCGTCGCGGGCCGAGCGCAGCGCTCGGCGCAACGCATCGTAGGTTCCGTCGGCTTCGGCGCCCCCGAGCCGTCTGGCGTCGCTCGCCTTGCGTTGCCAGCCGAGCACGGCAGCGCGGCGCCGGACGAGGTCCTCACGGCCGCGCGCCAGGTCTGCGCGCACGAGGCTCACTGCGTCGGTCAGCTGGAGAAGGCGCAGCAGCTCCTCGTCCACCAGCCGCTGGGCCTCGCTGCGGGCACTGTTGGCGGCCGCCAGCGCTCGGCTTCGCTCGGCTTCTTCCTCCTGCGCTCGACGCTGCGCCTCGAGCTCGCCGGGGTGAGCCGACTCCCAACGCGCCGCCTGCTCACGCAGCAAGCGGCTGCGTTCATCGAGGGGCAGCGCGAGAAAGTCGTAGCGCGCGCGGTCGACCTCGAGCCGAGCTTGCCAGAGCGCCAGGGCAGCTGCTCGCTGTTCCTCGGGCAGTCGTCCGAGGTCGACGCTGCTCGGAGCGGATGCTGCCGGACGGCGTCCTGGGCGGTCGTTCTCTTCCAGGAGCCTGCGGAGCCGCTCCAGCTCGACCTGCAGCGCAACCTCGTCCTCGAGGTCGATTTCGAACAGGGACTGCGGCACGACCTCACCGCCCAACTCGCCTCGGCGTAGCGCCTCGAGCTGAGCAATGCGCGGATCGACGGTGGTCGGCCCTGCCGCGGTGGTCGGCGCTGCGGTGGTCGGCACCGCACTTGCCGTCGCGGCGCTCGGTGGTGCGGCGGAAGCGACGACGGCCGCCAGGCAGCTCGCTAGCCAAGCCGCCGCGCACAGGCGGTGCAATCGCCATCCCCTCATACGAGGAAGTCTACATGGGTGGCGAGGCGGCTGGGAAAATTCGCGCCGCGCGGGGGCTGAGCTCTTCACGGCTCACTTCGGCGACTCCTGCACGGCTCACTTCATTGAT
>DATIDO010000447.1:0-2325 GCA_035456245.1 Polyangiaceae bacterium | reverse complement strand
CCTTCAGGATGGCCAGCAGCTCCTCGAGGCTGATGGAGGCCACCGTCTGGTCGACGTGCAGGTCGCGGAAGCTCTTGGTGCCAGTGTTGGTCGGCAGGTTGAAGTCCTCTTCGGCCACCAGCGTCGTCTGCAGACCGGCCGAGGCGTTCCAGTTCACGCTGCCGTTGAGGATGGCGAGGCGCTCCTTGGGCCAGCCCCAGTAGTTGAAGAACACCCACGCGCGACCGACCGACTGGACCACGGCGTTGGTCGTGGCTGCCTGGTGCTCGAAGGTGAGGACCAGGAAGTCCTTGGTCGGATCGATGTCGAAGCTCTTCAACACGCCGTCGGCCGTCGGGCCATCGGGGATGTCGGTCTCGAAGGCCGACAGACCGTTCGAGCGAGCCTGCGCCACGCGCGCGGCGGGCAGGAGATAGCTGTAGACGCCGTGCTCGTTGTCGCGGGCTGCCAGGACGGACGAGTTCACGCCGGCCGGCGTGACCTGGAGAATGACGAGACGCCCCTCGACGCCTGCCGGCTTGTTCGCTGCCCAATCCGCCTGGTAGGCGGCCAAGGTCGAGCCGCTGATCACGCCGTAGGCGTTGTCGGCGTAGCTAGCTGCCGAGGTGACCGCGAGGTCCTCGATGTCCTTCTCGATGAAGGCTACGGGGCCGCCGCCGGTTCCGGGCTCTCCGCCCTGGCCACCACCACCGCCGCCGCCACCGTCACCGCCGGACGCACTGCCGCCGGTGTGGCCCGTCGAGCCACCGGTCGCTATGGAACCACCGCCGCCAACGTCGTCGGCCGGAGCATCCTCCGAGCACGCGGTAGTCGCCAGCGAACCCACGCCAAGAATCAAAGCCGCACCGAGAGCGGCGAAGCGCCGCGCACCGTGCCCAACCAGCAATAGTTTCATTTCGTTCTTTCTCTTCGGATGACGGTCGATGACCGTGATGACTGACTCGAGGCGTGGCGCTCCTGCCGAGAATCGAACCCGGAACGCGTGGCTTTGCAGGCCTGCGTCACCAGCCAGATGCGAGGAGCCAGGGTCGAGACACGCCCCGCGAGGGGGCGCGTCTACAGTGAGCAGGGGGGCCCCCCGGCCCCTCGCTCGCTCCCCGGACGCACGACAACGAGCCAGCCAGAAGGGGGCGCTGCGCGTACACCTGCGCCCCCAAATCCAGCCATTTCGATGCACTTCTTAGGTGCCAACCCATTGTCGATTGACTTAGTAGACTATGAACCGAAACCAGTCAACCGACCGGGCAACAAATTAGAGTCCGCCATAACAGACAAGCATCCGTCGGAACCGTCAGGCTCCACGAGGGATCGGGTTCGCCGACGCACGCGTCGTCCAGCTGCCATCGGCGCGCCCGGCTCGGTTGGTACGTGCAGAGATACGGGCGAGCCTCGATCGAGACGCCATCCGTCTCGATCGAAAGCGGTCCGTCGACGCACGCTCGCTCGGGTCTCGCGGGTCCGGCCGGGACCGGCCGGTTGCCGCTATTCGGCAGCCAGCGAGCTCGCGTTCTTTCGATCGGCCGGGCGCTCGAGTCCGAGATTCTCTCGGAACGTCCGCCCCTCGTACTCGGTCCGCACCAAGCCGCGACGCTGCAGCTCGGGGACGACCTTCTCGGCGAAATCCACGAAGCCACCGGGCGCAAGCGGAGGCAGGGGCGGCACCACGTTGAAGCCGTCTGCCCCCCGCCCGACGAACCACTCCTCGACCTTGTCGGCGACCGTCTTGGGGCTGCCGTGGACCTGCAAGTGGCCGCGCGACGAGCCGAACCGGTAAATCAGCTGGCGAATCGTCAGGTTCTCGCGACGGGCCAGGTTCACGAGCTGCTGGAACCGACCCTTGCCGTTCTCGGACTCCTCCAGATCGGGCAACGGTCCATCCAAGTCGTAGCCGCTCAGATCCTTCCCACCCAGGTTGACGCCTTGGCTGAAGTCGATGAGCTCCTGGAGCTCCTGAAAGCGCTCGGCCGCTTCGGCGTCGCTGTCCCCCACCACCACGGACAAGCCCGGAGCGATGATCAGCTGGTCTTCCGCTCGTCCGTACTGGGCGAGGCGCCCCTTCACGTCGGCGTAGTAGGCCTGTGCGTCGGGCAGGGTCTGGGCCGAAGAGTAGGTCATCTCGGCCACCCGAGCCGCGAAGTCGCGGCCCGTGTCCGAATTGCCAGCCTGTACGAATACGGGATAGCCCTGAATCGGTCGGGCCACGTCGAGCAGGCCTTCCGACTGGAAATACCTCCCACGGTGCTCGACGGGGTGCGCGCTGGCCGCCTCGTAGAAGCGGCCCTCCTCGGGAGCAGGGTGATCGAACGCGTCGTCGTCCCAGGAGTC
>DATIDO010000446.1:0-2251 GCA_035456245.1 Polyangiaceae bacterium | reverse complement strand
GGCGCTGCAGCGCGAGTTCGCGCAGGCCGAGGCCGACGCCAAGACGGAGAAGGAGCGCTTCACGCCCGAGCTGACGAAGGCTGCCGAGAAGCTGGCTGGCACCAAGTTCGCCAGCCTGCAGGCGGCCCTGCGCGTGATTCTGCCCAGTCAGCACCGCAAGCCGGGCAACGCCGAGCGTGATGCCTCGCGTCACCCGCTCGAGACCCTCCAGTTCTTCGGTGTCACGCCGAAGAGCCAGGTGCTCGAGTACGGACCTGGTGAGGGCTGGGTCACCGAGATCCTGGCTCCGCTCCTGGCGACGCAGGGCAAGCTCTACGCGACGACGACCGATCCCAAGGGCTCGCGCGAGGTGCGCGCCACGCTCTACGCCGAGCGCTTCGCGCTGTTCCTCGACAAGTCGCCGGCTCTCTACGGCAAGGTGCAGTCGGTGGTGATCGATCCGGCTCAACCGAACCTCGCGCTCGACGGCGCCATCGACGTGGCGCTCGTCTTCCGCGGTGTGCACGGCATGGTGAACTCGGGCAGCCTGAATGCTTGGCTTTCGACCATCCACACCGCGCTGAAGAAGAACGGCGTGCTCGGCATCGAGCAGCATCGCGCCAAGCCGGATGCCGAGCCGCTGGCGAGTGCCAAAACCGGCTACATCCCCGAGGCCTGGCTGATCGCCCAGATCGAAGCCGCCGGGTTCAAGCTGGCCAAGAAGTCCGAGATCAACGCCAACCCCAAGGACACGACGGTGCACGAAGGCGGCGTGTGGGCGCTCCCGCCCACCTTGCGCAACGGTGAGAAGGACCGAGCCGACTACCTGGCCATCGGCGAGAGCGACCGCATGACGCTGAAGTTCACGAAGGTCAGCAAGTGAGTCGACCGCGCCGGCGCGGCTAGCTTCGCGCCGGCGCAGGTTCGCGTCACCCCGATCAGTTCGCTCCCAGGGCGACCGTGACGACCGAGCGGCCCGGCACGCGCACCCGCCCGGTGGAGCCGACGCTACCCAGCTCGGCCGAGCGCTCGCTGCCATCGAACACCGTGCGCAGCAGCTGCCCGTCGGCGATCGGCAGCTCGAGCTCCGGTTGATTCAGCGTGACGTCGATGCTCTCGCCCGTGGGGTTCACCAGCACCAACGTGAGCGCCGACTGATCGGGCGCGAGCCACGCGCTCACCAAGAGTCCGCTCGGAGCGTCGCTGGTCGTGCCCACTCGTAGCCAGCCGGGTTCGGTGTGGCGCGCGAAGTGCGCGAGCGCGTGGTAGTTGGGCAGAGGTTCGATGGCCCCGTCGTCGACGGCAATCAGCGTCACAGGCGTCTCGTCGCCGGCGGCCAGGCCCACGAAATCGAGGTGGAAGTAGGCGCCCGAGTCGGCCTCGGCGAGCGCGTAGTGCGCGAGAGCCGCCGTCTCGATGCCCGTCGAGCGCATCTCGGTCTGTAGGATCGGCAGGCCGCTCGACTCCCCGAGTGCGGCCAGGTTCCGGAGACCCTCGAGTGCACCCTCGTCGAGCGAGAGTGCATCGAAGCCGTAGAGCGTGAAGGCCAGCGCCCCCAGATCGCCGAGCGTGAGCGCCGGGGCGTACTCGGCCGTCAGCGTCCACTCGGCGGTCTCCGCGGCCACGAACTGGTAGTCACCGACCGAGGCGGCCGAGGCGCGGACGGCTGCGAGGGCTGCGTCGTAGCCGGGCAGCTCGGCGGGGACGGGCACTCCGTCGGTGCCAACGAGCTCCGTCGTTCCTTCGGTGGGCAGGAACCAGCAGGCCTCCTGCTCGGTCGAATCGGTCGGCACCCAGCTGGGGTGGTTCTGGATGGAGACGAACGTGGGGACCACGCCTGCAGTCGCGTAAGCGTCGAGCGACGCGCGCCAGTGCTCGGCGAAGCCGGCGTAGTCGAAGTCCCCTTGGGCGTCGCGGCCGAGGGTGCAGGCTGGATCGGTGCTCCCACAGAAGCGCTCGCCGTTCTCCTTGAGCGCCGCGGGTGGGCTCCCGCTCGTCATCAGCAGCGAGGGCTCGTACCCCAGTCGCTCCGTTGCCGCGGCGACGATTTCGGCAACCGCGCTCAAGTCCTCGGTCCCCGTCTCGTAGCGGTTGCGCAGGCGGATGGCCTCGAAGCCGGAGTCGACGAACATGGCGTCGAAGAGCGCTTGCTTGTCGGGGTGCGCCGCGATGAGATCTTCGCTGTAGGCCAGCGAGGCGCCGATGCCGATGAGCGCTCGATGGCGGTCGCTCACATCGACCGTCAGCTCGAGATCGCTCCCCGGCTCGGGCG
>DATIDO010000445.1:0-3442 GCA_035456245.1 Polyangiaceae bacterium | reverse complement strand
GTGAGCGAGTCGTCCGTATCGTCGAAGGCAGCCACCTGCGGGACGTCGATGCCGACGTAGTAATCCGGATCGAGGCCGTGACTCTCCGCGAGGCCACGGGCTCGCTCCAGGCAACGCGTGCGACCTTCGGGCGTAGCGTCGTCACCGAACAGCTCGTAGGCCTTGAACAGCTTGCGCGCCATCAAGCGAGCGGACAGATCGGCGAGGATCGGATCGGAGGACGAGCGGAACGCAGGCAACGCGGTCCACATCGAGGCGTCGTCGAGCTCCAAGTAGCTGGAGAGCGTGGTCGTGTTGCTGCGAGCGAGGTTGGCCAGAGCGACTGGCGCGCCGACGAGCTCGTCGCCGCGCGCCAGGAGCGCTTGGGCGCGCGTCAGGATCTTTCCCATCAGCCATTCGCTGGCGCGGCTGGCCTTGTGAAAATACACCTGCTGGAACATGAACAGGCGCGCCAGCAAGAACGACTCGATGGCCGGGAGGCCTTTGTGGCCGTCGATGGCCAGCGCGGGCGCCTCGTCGCCGCTGCTCGGCCCCAGGCAGAGCGAGCGCAGCAGCCAATCGAGATCGAATCGGCCATAGCTGACGCCCGTGAAGTGGGCGTCGCGCAACAGATAGTCGCAGCGATCGACGTCGAAGGTCCCGCTCACTGCGCGGGCCAGATAGGTCAGGTCGTGGCGGCCGTGAATGAGCGCGGCGACGCGGGCGGGAAGCGCGGAGTCGAAGCGAGTGAGCACTCGGTTCACCTCGGTCGACTCGTCCAGGATGATTCGCTCGGACCAGTCCTCGTGGGACGGCCCGTCGGGGACCACGGACTCGAACAGGTGCGAGAAGGGACCATGTCCCACGTCGTGAAGCAGCGCGGCCGCCAGTGCCTCCAGCTCGTTGCCGGAGCCGAGACGTTGTGACGCGGGCAGATCGGTGTGGATGTGTCGTACGCGCTCCAAGAAGCGGGTCATCACGTGTGCCGTGCCCACTGCATGGGAGAAGCGAGTGTGGTCGGCACCCGGGTAAGCGAGCGAGGTGAGGCCGAGTTGGCGGATGCGGCGCAGGCGTTGGACCTCGGAGCACTCGAGAAGTGCTTCGACGATTTCCTCCCCCGCCGATTCGAACGAGACCAACCCGTGCACGGGGTCGCGCAAGATCATGGGCGGTGCATAACACGGCCCCTCCGGACGAGAGCGCCTGACGCACCTGGGAAGCGGACAGGTGTCCGCCTCCTCGCTGCCGGGCCCAGGCAACACTCCTTTTCGAACCAGGGGTGAAAGTTGACCTGGCGCGGCTGGGTTTTGGGACAATGCTGCGGCCCAGCTGAATCGGCTGGCCCCAAACAAGGTTCCTGACTGACCGCCCATCGGGGCTGCTCCGCACGGCCGATCGGGTGCCTGGACGAATCGTCAACGGTGCTGCCTGCAAAGGGCAACGAACGGACACGAGGCGAGGTGTCGGTTGCCCTGCATCCGAACCAGTTCAGCGTTGGTTTACTTTGAGTGCATCACCATTTACTTAGCGCCGCCCGCGCGCCGAACACGCGGTGTGCGGCCTTTCAAGTGTGAAAGATTCAGCCTTTTTTCGCAGCGAGCGCTCACTCCGTACTGGACAGAACTAGGCGGCTGAGCTTTGCTGTGGCCGAGTACCGCTCCGCCTACGTGGGGCTGACCGACTCGGTATGACCCAACGTGGCTACCGGGCTTGGGAGAACTGAGAGAAACATGCCTCGCGATTACGATGACCGGGTACAGGACAGCGACGACCAGGACGGCGCCGACGACGGCCAGTCCTTGAGCCTGGTCACCATCCTCCGTTCGCTCCCCAAGAAGGAGTTCACTTCGCTCATTCGCCGCGTCGATGCGGCCGTCGATCCGGCCAAGCGTATCGACGTGCCCTCGCAGGTCGCCCGCGCCCTGTTGCTCGCTCCCGAACTTCGCGAGCCCGCGCGTCTCGGACGCGCCGCCGCCGAGCTGACCATCCGGCTGGCCGAATCGAAGGGCCGTCTCGTCGTCGATGCTCCGCCTCCCGGACTCGAGGCGATGGTCGAGCGTGGTCTGGTGTTCGCTCGTAAGGTCGACGGCGGTCTGGAACTCAACTTTCCGATCGCGTTCCAACTTCAGCTGAAGAGTTGGGCCGGCGAGGACCCTCGCAGTGCTCGCGCGCTCCTCTCGCAGGCGAGCCAAGAGGTGGCGACTGCCATCGCGTCGCACTACCTGGGCCGGCCGGTCGCCCCGCCGATCACCCTCGCCTTGGAAGATGCCTGGGCGGTGCTGACCTCGACGGACCGTCTGGCCAGCGAGCTGCAGCAGCTTCCGCCCCAGGAGCGCAAGCTGCTCCACGCGGTCGAAGAGGTGGGCGGCGAGGTCGACACCGAAGAGCTGCTGGAAATGGAGCGCGAGCCGGTTCGCCTGCGTGGCGCGTCGGGCGCCACCCCCTCACGTCGAGGCGTTGGCTTCGCGCTCGAGCGTCGCGGCTTCCTGGTCCCCGTTCATCCGAACCGCCACGTCATTCCGACCGAGGTGGCCCGCTTGGTGGGCGCCGAGCGTCTGGCCGAGCGTGAGTCGCTCCGTCGGCAGATCCGCGAGAAGGTGGCGCGCGAAGACTACGTGCCGCAGCGAGCTCGCTTCTCGCAGGACGTGACCGCCCTCGCCGTCGCCATCTCGATGGCCGTTCATGCTGGCGAGAGCGAAGTGCGCGCGGGCGTGGGTACTCCCAAGTCACTCATCTCGAAGATGGTGACTCGCTACGGCAAGACTCCGGAGGCGGTGGCAATCGTCTCTGCGCTCAGCCGCATCGCCGGCCTGTGGGACGAAGGCGCGGTCGCTGCCGACAGTCCTCCTGGCAACCTGCGTTTGCTCGAGGTCGGGCATCTGCTGTTCGAGACCTGGCGCCGCGGTGGGGCCTGGGACGAGTCGCGCGCGGACGGTGAGCTGTTGCGCGTGCAGGGTGACGCGCGTGAATCGGGCGCGGTCGGCGTGGTTCGCTCGATCGTGGTCGAGGCGCTGCGCGAGTTGGGCGATGGGCAGTGGGCTCCTTGGAGCGCCATCGCCGACTACATGCGCGCCGATCCGCGGACGCCCGGCTTGACGCGCTTGATCGAGCGCTTCGCCAGCAAGGGCGGCGTGGAAACGATGGATCCGGTGGAGATCGCTCGTCGTATGGCGACGGTCACTCTGCACGTACTCGGCGCGGTCGACCTGGCCTCTGCCGACGAGTTCAGCGAGGGTGACGGCGTGTCCGGCCCCATGCTGCGCATCACGCCGCGCGGTCGCACCTGGCTCTCCGACAACCTCCGTCCGAGCGACTTCGTGGCGGGTAAGTTCGTCGACAACCAGACGCTTCGTGTCGGTACGTCGGCCCGCTTGGCCCACGTCATCGCGCTGCATCCCCTCACTGAGGTGGGCAACGTCGAGGGCGATCTCGATCTCATCCTCACGCCGCGCACGCTGGCCCT
>DATIDO010000444.1:0-2460 GCA_035456245.1 Polyangiaceae bacterium | reverse complement strand
CAAGGCGAACTGGCCGCGCCCCAGGCTCTCCATGTCGATCTGTAGGTCCATCAAGCCCCAATTGGCTCGCGACCCAGTCGCAAGTCGCTCCTCCAGCCGCCCTTCGTGATAGCGGTCCTGCTGCTGGAGATGGTGCTCGGTGATGAACAGCCCCTCGGTCCAAACTGGCTTCTTCGTGCTCATAGGGAAAGCCCGCCGGCTCGTTGGGCCACTTCTTTTGCGGGGAACTCGTCGGCGTAGTCTGCGCCGTCATTCACGCGCGTACCGTCGACGCGTACGTAAATCTTGGGGTTCAAGTCCGTAGGCTCGGCACATTTGCCATCTTCACACTTGGCGCCACAAGCCTCTTGCCCGGGGGGCGGAGGCAGCTCGAAGCTGGTGAACCACTGTTTGCCCTTGGGGGTTCGAAAGAGCGCCGCGGCAACGACGAACTGCGCCTCGGGGTTGCGCTCGAAGTCGACCTGCTTGCGCGAGTCGGGATAGACGGAGACTTCCTGGCTTCCGAGCAGATCCTCGCCCAGCTTCGCAGCGTCCTCTTTCCAGACCTGATCGAAGGTGGCATTGCGGAAGCCCACGTCGTTCTTGAGCTGGTAGAGTCGCAGCTGCACGGGCCGCGCCTCGCCGTTCTCGGCCGGGTTGATGAGGGGCGTGGCAATGATGGCCGCGCTGACGACTTGGCGGTCGCACGGTTCGGCCGCTTCGGGAGGGGGAGTGGACGAACAGCCGAGCGCCGCCACTGCAGCAAACGCCCAGTGCGGGGCCCTCGACGGGAGGAGTGAGAATATTGTCTTCACGATCTTTCCTCAGGCGGTCACTTGGCAGACCAACTCTCGGGTCGCGTCGAGGCCTACCGTCAGTCGCGACATCGGGCGCTCGGAGACGAGGGCGTCGAGGATGGCGGACGACAGTTTGGGCAAAAGGGAGCTCCTCAAGATGTGGTCGATGTTGCGCGCGCCACTCTCCACCTCACGGCAACGATCCGCTACCGCGAGCACTACGTCGTCCTCCAGCTCGACCGTCAGGCGATGGTTGGTAGCGGCCCGCTGCAGCGCCGCAGAAATCTTCATGCGCGCGATTTCCGTGAGCGCATCGCGACGAATGGGCACGTAGGGGACCACCGTCATTCGTGCCAGTAGGGCTGGCTTCAAGTAGCGGCTGAGGGTGGGCTTCACGGTTTCGACGAGCGCATCGTGATCGGGGAGTGGCTTGTCCGGATTTGCCGCCTCCGTAATCAGATCGGTGGCCAGGTTGCTCGTCATCACCACGACGGTGTTGGAGAAGTCGACGACACGCCCCTCCCCGTCGCTGAGCGTACCCTTGTCGAACACCTGGTAGAAGAGGTTCATGACCTCGACGTCCGCCTTCTCGATTTCGTCCAGGAGGACCACCGAATAGGGGCGATGCCGCACGGCTTCGGTCAATACCCCCCCTTCCCCATAGCCAACGTAGCCTGGGGGCGAGCCAATCAGACGGGAAATGCTGTGGCGCTCCTGAAACTCGCTCATGTTGATCGTGGTCATGAAGCGCTCACCACCGAACATCAGATCGGCGAGCGCCAGAGCCGTCTCCGTCTTGCCGACACCGCTCGGGCCAACCAGCAGAAAGACACCCAGCGGGGCCGAGGGAGGCTTGAGCCCCGTGCGGGCAGCACGCAGCTCCCGACCGAGCACAGCCAGCGCTGGGGCTTGGCCACGAACTCTCGCTGTCAGCCTTTCCTCCAGCTCCATGACCGCTCGGAGGTCATCCTTCACCATCTTCCCGACCGGAACCCCGGTCCACTCGGACACGATCGCGGCGATGACCGCGTCGTCGACGTCCGCGTGGATCAGTCGATCCGCGTGACCAATGGCGCTCAGCTCATCGAGGGCTCCAGTAACTTCCGCGGGCGCCAGATGGGACGCAGCGGTTTCGGCTGGCCCATTCGTCGCCGTCGAGTCACCGCTCGCGGCCTCGTCTTTCGCTGGCGCCCCTACCTCGTTCCAAGCTTTTCGGGCTTCGTCGAGCTTCGCGACCAGCGCGCGCTGCAAGTCCGTTCGAGCTTCCAGCTCCGTGACCTTCGCCTCCAGCGTTGCGCGTTTCGCCTGAGCTGTCTCCACGACTTCTGCTGGATGCGGGGCACCAGCGCGGCTGTCGGAACGATAGGCCGCAAGCTCCTGCTGGACGGCCCTCAACCGCGCGCGGGCGTCCTGCAGCTCCGCCGGAGGCGCTCTACGAACGATCTTGACGTAGGCCGCGCCCGTATCGAGCAAATCGACCGCCTTGTCGGGTAGCTGCCGGCCCGCGATATAGCGCGCGGACAGGCGCACCGCCGCAGCAACTGCAGTGTCACGGATAACCACGCCATGGGCCTTCTGAAACCGTTCCGCCAGGCCACGGATCATCACCTCGGCTTGCTCGGGTGATGGCTCATCGACGCGAATGGGCTGAAAGCGTCGCTCCAGCGCAGCGTCCTTCTCGAAG
>DATIDO010000443.1:0-5059 GCA_035456245.1 Polyangiaceae bacterium | reverse complement strand
AGCGCTTGGGCAGTGCCCTTCGTGGCGACGATGCCGAAGCCCAGGTTGCGCAGGCGGCGGGCCAGGGCGCAGGCCACCGACTTGTCCTCGCTCTGCACGCTGATGAAGGCGTTGCCGGACGCGGGCAGATGCGAGTTGGCGGCCGCCGTTGCCTTGCCGAACGCCAGGGCGGTGGTGAGCGAGATGCCCATGACCTCGCCCGTGGAGCGCATTTCCGGTCCCAGGATGGTGTCCACGCCCGGGAACTTGTTGAAGGGGAAGACCGATTCCTTGATCGAGACGTGCGTCGGCAGCGCTTGGTCGGTGATGCCGAGCTCCTCCAAGGTGCGGCCCACCATGACCTGGGCGGCCACCTTGGCCAGCGGGCGACCCGTGGCCTTGGAGACGAAGGGAACCGTGCGCGAAGCGCGAGGGTTCACCTCGATCACGTAGACCTCCTCGTTCTTCACCGCGAACTGCACGTTCATCAGGCCCACGACGCCCAGCTCGATGGCCAGCGCGCGCGTGTTCTGCTCGATGCGGCTGACGACCTCACCCGAGAGCGAGTGCGGAGGCAGCACGCTGGTCGAGTCGCCCGAGTGCACGCCGGCTTCCTCGATGTGCTGCATCACGCCGCCGATGACCGCGCGGCGGCCGTCGGACACGCAGTCCACGTCCACCTCGATGGCGTTCTTCAGGTACTGGTCGATGAGCAGCGTGGGGACCAGGCCTTCGTCGCGAGCCGCGTCGACCGCGATGCCGACGTAGTCGATCAGCTCCGCCTCGTTCTCGCAGATCATCATGGCGCGGCCGCCGAGCACGTAAGACGGACGCACCAGCACGGGGTAGCCGATCTCGGTGGCGATGGCCTTGGCGGCCGCCGTGTCCTCGGCGATGCCTGCGCGCGGGCGCTTGAGGCTGAGCTTGCCCAGCAGCTCGTCGAAGCGCTTGCGGTCCTCGGCGCGATCGATGGCGTCGGCGCTGGTGCCGAGCAGCTTCACACCACGCTTCTCGAGCGGCACGGCCAGCTTGAGCGGCGTCTGGCCGCCGAACTGCACGATTACGCCTAGCAGTTCGCCGTTCTTGCTCTCCTCGTCGACGATCGAGAGCACGTCCTCGAGCGTGAGCGGCTCGAAGTACAGGCGATCGGCCGTGTCGTAGTCCGTCGACACCGTCTCGGGGTTGCAGTTGACCATGATGGTCTCGATGCCCAGCTCGCGCAGGGCGAACACCGCGTGACAGCAGCAGTAGTCGAACTCGATGCCCTGACCGATGCGGTTGGGGCCACCACCGAGGATGATGACCTTCTGCCGCGCGCTGACGTCGGACTCGCTCGAAGTCTCGTAGGTCGAGTACATGTACGGCGTCAGCGCCGGGAACTCGGCCGCGCAAGTGTCGACACGCTGGTAGACCGCACCGACGCCGACGCTCTTGCGCGCGGCGCGCACCTGGTCCTCGCTCTCACCGCGCAGCGCGGCGATTTGCGCGTCACCGAAGCCGAGGCGCTTGGCCTCGAACATCAGCTCGCGATCCTCGAGCGTGGGGGCGTTCTGCAGCTTGGTCTCGTAGGAGAGCAGCCGCTCGAACTGCGCGATCCACCAGGGATCGATGCCCGTCAGCTCGTGAACCTCTTCGGCGCTCAACCCCTCACGCAGCGCATCGCCGACGTAGAACAGCCGCTCGGCCGTGGGGCGCTGGATGACCTTGCGCAGGGCTTCCTTCAGCTCGTCGGGACCAGGCGGGGGCAGGGTGGGGCGGGGCTTGTTCTGCGGAGGCGCCTCGTTGGTGAAGTCGCGCATCACCGACTTGCGCTGAGCCAGCACGCGATAGTCGACACGGTCCTTCAGGCTCATGAAGCCGGTCTTGCCCGTCTCCAGCGAACGCGCGGCCTTCTGCAGCGCCTCGGGGAAGGTGCGGGCGATCGACATGACCTCGCCCACGCTCTTCATCTGCGTGCCCAGCGTGTCGTCGGCACCGGGGAACTTCTCGAAGGCGAAGCGGGGCCACTTCACCACGGTGTAGTCGATGGTCGGCTCGAAGGCGGCCGACGTCTTGGTGATGTCGTTCTCCAGCTCGTCGAGCGTCATGCCGACCGCGAGCTTCGCGGCGATCTTGGCGATCGGGTAGCCGGTCGCCTTGGAGGCGAGCGCGCTGGAGCGCGAGACGCGCGGATTCATCTCGATGACGATCACGCGGCCCGTCTTGGGATCGACGGCGAACTGCACGTTCGAGCCGCCGGTCTCGACGCCGATTTCTTCCATCACCGTGCGCGCCTGATCGCGCAGTCGCTGGTACTCCTTGTCGGTCAGCGTCATGGCGGGTGCGACGGTGATCGAGTCACCGGTGTGCACGCCCATCGGGTCGACGTTCTCGATCGTGCACACGACGATGAAGTTGTTCTTCTTGTCGCGGATGACCTCGAGCTCGAACTCCTTCCAGCCGAGCACGCTCTCCTCGACCAGCACCTCGTGCGTGGGCGACTGCGAGAGCGCCCACTCGACCTTGGCGTCGAACTCGCTGGGGTCGTAGACGATGCCGCCGCCCTGACCGCCCATGGTGAAGGACGGGCGCAGGATGACGGGGAAGCCCGTTTCGCGCACGATCTCGTAGGCTTCTTCGAGCGAACCAGCGTGGCCGGACTTCGGCGTGTCCAAGCCGACCTTGGTCATCGCGTCCTTGAACAGCTGACGATCCTCGGCCTTGCGGATGGCGTCGACCTGCGCGCCGATCAGCTTCACACCGTGCTTGGACAGCACGCCTTGGTCGTGCAGAGCGAGCGCCAGGTTGAGCGCCGTCTGACCACCGAGCGTGGGCAGGAGCGCATCGGGGCGTTCGCGCTCGATGATGGCGGTGAGGTGTGGGACATCGAGGGGCTCGATGTAGGTGCGACGAACCAAGTCGGGATCCGTCATGATCGTCGCTGGGTTCGAGTTCACCAGCACGACGTCGTAGCCGAGCTCTCGTAGCGCCTTGGCGCCTTGGGTACCTGAGTAGTCGAACTCGCAGGCTTGACCGATCACGATCGGGCCCGAACCAATGAGCAGGATCTTCTTGATGTCGTCGCGGGCTGGCACGAGCCGCCCCCTAGCACAGCCACCCTGGGAATGTCGTAGGCCCGCCGCACCGCGGAGCCTTCTTTTCTGACTGGAATCTGGCTTGGCCATTGGGCCGGCCTGGGGTCTCCAACCACCCCGGGCGGGTCTGCCCCAGCCCCGGGTGACCAGCTTGACGGCCCATGGACGTTCGGCCATATATCGCGCCCCCGCTCCGGCCCGGCGACGTTCGTCGAGCCCTGCGGACGGTGCGAAGCGGCGTTTTCATGAGTGCCGCCCGTGCCGAAACGTCCCCTCTCCGGAGAAATCTCATGCCCAAGATGAAGACGAATCGCGCTGCGGCAAAGCGCTTCAAGGTGACCGGTTCGGGCCGCATCCGTCGCCCCAAGACCGGTGGCCAGCACATGCTCAGCAAGAAGGGCCGCAAGCAGAAGCGTCGGCTCCGGGACAACGACATGGTTCACGGCACGATGGAGAAGCGCATCAAGACGATGCTGCCTTACGCGTGAGCCGTAACCCCTGAGCCCAACCCTTTTCAGAAAGCGATTCAGTCATGTCACGAGTCAAGCGAGGGCCTTACGCCCGCCGTCGTCACAAGCGTGTATTCCAGCAGACCAAGGGCTTCTGGGGCGGTCGTAAGAACCGCATCCGTCAGGCCATTCACTGCCTCTGGAAGAGCTGGCAGTACGCCTACGTGGGCCGCAAGCTCCGTAAGCGCGACTTCCGCAGCCTGTGGATCCAGCGCATCAACGCAGCCTGCCGCGAGAACGGCACCAGCTACTCCAAGTTCATCGGTGGTCTCGGCAAGGCCGGCATCGAGCTGAACCGCAAGGTGCTGGCCGATATCGCCGTCAACGACGCGGCCGCTTTCAAGAAGCTGGCCGAGCTCGTTCAGCAGGCGCAGGCGCAAGCCGCCGAGTAAGGACGCGGGGCGAAACACCGCGTGTCCGATGCAGTAGAGAACATCGCACTGGCCTTGGCCGAGATGCGATCGCGGTTCGAGGGGCAGCTCGCGGCGTCGTCCGATGAGCTGTCTCTGCGCACCGTTCGTTCGGAGCTGCTCGGCAAGAAGGGCGAGCTGACCACGCTGCTGCGTGGCATGGCGCAGGTTCCGCCCGCTCTCCGCAAGGAAGTGGGCGAGCGCGTCAACCAGGCCCGTGAAGAGCTGGAGAAGCTCTTCGAGACGCGGCTGGCAGCGCTCCACGCGGAGCGCCGCCGGGCCGATCTGGAGGCCGCTCCCCACGATTTGAGCATGCCTGCGCGGCCGCTACCGCGCGGGCATCGCCACCCCGTCAGCCTGGTGAAGGACGAGATTCTCGACATCTTCGCCTCGCTGGGCTTCGCCGTTTCTTGGGGGCCCGAGGTCGAACTCGAGACCAACAACTTCGAGAAGCTGGCTTTCCCGCCGGATCACCCGGCGACGGACATGCAGGATACCTTCTGGGTCGACGTCAGCGGCTCGGAGCGCGACATCCGCACGTTGCTGCGCACCCACACGTCCAGTGTGCAGGTGCGTGAGATGTCCACTCACGCGCCGCCGCTCGCGGTGGTCAGCGGTGGTGCCGTCTACCGTCGCGACGACGACGTCACCCACTCGCCGATGTTCCATCAGGTCGAGGGTTTCTACGTGGCTCGGGACGTCTCGTTCGCCGAGCTCAAGGGCGTGCTCACCGCCTTCGGCCAGCGCCTCTACGGCGAGGGCGTCCCGGTGCGCTTCCGTCCCAGCTACTTCCCCTTCGTCGAGCCCGGTGCCGAGGTCGACGTCGGTTGTGTCTTCTGCTCGCCCGACGACGGATCGCGGGCCAGCTGCCGCGTGTGCAAATCGACCGGCTGGCTCGAGGTGCTGGGCTGCGGAATGATCCACCCCGACGTGCTCGCGCACTGCGGAATCGATCCCGAGCGATACACCGGCTTTGCGTTCGGCCTGGGTGTGGAGCGTGTGGCGATGACTCGCTACGGCATCCCCGACATCCGGCTGCTGTTCGAGAACGACCCGCGCTTCTTGGCGCAATTCTGAGCAGCCCCCT
>DATIDO010000442.1:0-2243 GCA_035456245.1 Polyangiaceae bacterium | reverse complement strand
ACCTGGCGGCCGCCGAGGCTGGCACCCGCGTTCAGTTCGAGCGCCTGGGTTACTTCTGTGTGGATCTCGACTCGACCCCGGACCAGCCTATCCTGAACCGGACCATCGGCCTGAAGGACAGCTGGGCCAAAATCGCTGGTTCCAGCGATTGATATCTCAGGCGCACCAATCCTGTTCAGTGGCCCTGCATTGTTGCCTGGCCTGGGCAGGCCCAACCTGAGCGCATGTTCGAAATCCGCAAGGCTGGAGACAGGGGCCACGCCAACCACGGTTGGCTGGATTCTCACCACACGTTCTCGTTCGGCAGCTACTACGACTCCCGTCACATGGGCTTCTCGGCCCTGCGCGTCATCAACGACGACCGGGTCACTCCGGGACGCGGTTTCGGTGCGCACTCGCACCGCGACATGGAGATCGTGAGCTACGTGCTGGAGGGGGCGCTCGAGCACAAGGACTCGATGGGCAACGGCTCGGTCCTGCGTCCCGGTCAGGTGCAGTTGATGAGCGCCGGTCGCGGGGTGACGCACAGTGAGTTCAATCACTCGGCGACCGAACCCGTGCACTTCCTGCAGATCTGGATCTTGCCGGACCGCACGGGCGAGCCGGCGGGCTACCAGGAGCTTCCCGCTCTCGAGGAGCCTTCCTCGAAGCTGCGCTTGGTCGTCTCTCCCGATGGCGAAGAGGGCTCTCTGCAGATCAAGCAGGACGCGAGGATCCGTGTGGCCCGACTCGCACCGGGCGAATCGATCGAGCTCGCCCTGCGCCCCGAGCGCGCCGGTTGGCTCCACGTCGCCACGGGCAGCGTGCGCTTCGCAGACGGCACGCTGGCCGCCGGTGATGGCGCTGGCTACCTGGACGAGACGCTGCTGAAGCTCGAAGCGCAGGAAGAAAGCCAGGTGCTGGTCTTCGATTTGCCGGGACCAGCCCGCTGAAGCACCCAACTCGCTGACGCACTCGGCCCGCCGACCGCTGACGCATTCAACCCGAGGAACTCCCATGCAAGTCGTGACCCTGTGCGGCAGCCTTCGTGCCCGCTCCTACAACGCAGCCCTGGCGCGCGCTCTCTCCGAGCTCGCGCCGGCCTCCTTCGAGCTGGTCGAAGGCCAGATCGACCAGCTCCCGCTCTACAACGACGACGTGCAGGGTCACCCGGCCGTGTTGCGTCTGCGCGAGCAGGTCGACTCGGCGAGCGCCGTGCTGATCGTCAGCCCGGAGTACAACTTCGGCATCCCCGGACCCTTGAAGAACGCGCTCGACTGGGTTTCGCGGCCCGCCTTCCAGTCTCCCTTCGCCATGAAGCCAGTGGGCTTGTTGGGTGCGTCGGGCGGCTTGGTCGGCACCGCGCGCGCCCAGGGTCAGCTGAAGCAGGTCTTGCTGGGGATGGCTGCCCAGGTCTTCCCGCATTCGGAGATCCTGGTCGGCCAGGCGCCGACCAAGTTCGACGAAGAGCTGCGCTTGGTCGACGAAACCACACGAAAGCTGGTCACGGCCTACTTGGCGGCCTTCGAGCGCTGGGCGGCCAAGGTGGGCTGAAAGGCCCAGCGGAGCCGGGTCCGAGGTGGGCCGAAAGGCCCACCCGAGCGGGTCCGAGGTGGGCCGAAAGGCCCACCCGAGCGGGTCCGAGGTGAGCCGAAAGGCCCGCTGGACCGGGCTACTTCTTCTTTTCCGTGTGTCCGCCGAAGCCCAGGCGCATCGCCGAAAGCACCTGGTTGGCGAATTCCGCGCGGCCTCGCGACTCGAAGCGATCGAACAGCGACGCGCTCAGCACGTGCGCGGGTACACCCTCGTCGATGGCAGCCTGCAGCGTCCAACGGCCCTCACCCGAATCCGAGACGTGACCGGCAAAGCCGGAGAGCGTGGGTGACTCGGCCAGAGCCGACGCGGTGAGATCGAGCAGCCACGACGGGATCACGCTGCCGCGACGCCACAGCTCGGCGATGCGCTCGAGCGGAAAGTCGTACTGGTAGAAACGAGCGTCACCGAGCGGGGCCGTCTCGGCGTCCTTGGCGTGGTCCTGCTTGCCCACGTTGGCGTGCCGCAAGATGTTGAAGCCCTCGGCATAGGCGGCCATCAGCCCGTACTCGATGCCGTTGTGGACCATCTTGACGAAGTGGCCGGCCCCATTCGGACCGCAGTGCAAGTAGCCCTGTTCCGCGGCGACATAGGCACCCGACCGCCCTGGAGTTCGCTCCGCGGCGTTCGCACCTGGCGCGAGCGAGGCGAAGATCGGGGTGAGCCGTTCG
>DATIDO010000441.1:0-3260 GCA_035456245.1 Polyangiaceae bacterium | reverse complement strand
AGCTCGCACTCAGCAAGTACAACCCGAGCAGCGAGGGCGACCAGCCACTGCGCGAGCTCGTCGCTCGGACGACGGGGCGCGCGATCGTTCTGGTGCCCGGTCAGGTAGAGGACGACGCGTCGGTGCGGCTCGGTTGCGCTGGCATCCGCACCAACTCCGAGCTCCTCGAGCTGGTGCGCGCCGCGCGTCCGGAAGCTTTCATCCTCTACAAGCCGCATCCCGACGTGGTCAGCAAGAACCGCCGCGGAGCGCTCGCCGGAGCGACTGTCCGACTGGCCGACCACATCGAAACCCGCGCCACACTGCCGGCCTGCTTGGCGGTGTGTAGCGAGGTGCACACGCTGACTTCCTTGGTCGGATTCGAGGCGCTGCTCCGAGGACTGTCTGTCTTCACCTACGGTCAGCCCTTCTATTCGAGTTGGGGACTCACGACCGACCGAGTTCCCGTCGAACGACGCACGCGGCGACTCGAACTCGATGAACTCGTCGCCGGTACGCTGCTACGCTACCCGGTCTATTACAGCTTTCGCGCGGAAGCCTTCGTGACCGCCGAGGACATCGTGTTCGAACTGGAACGAGATCGTCAGCAACTGAGGGCACTGCCGGCCCATGCGCCGCGCGTGCTGCGTCAGGCCGAACGGCTGGGCCGTTGGCTCCGGGAGGTGCTCGGTGCTCGCTGACTTCGCCGGCAAGCGCGTGCTCCTGCTCCAGGGGCCGAACGGTCCGTTCTTTCGTCGTTTGGGCGAAGCGTTGCGCTCCGCAGGCGCAATCGTCACCAAGATCAACCTGAACGCAGCCGATCAGCTGTTCTATCCGGGCCCCGACGCGCTCGCCTACCGCGGCACGCTGGAAGATTGGCCCGACTTCCTCGACGGCGTCCTTCGCGAACGTTCCATCGATTGCGCGTTCCTGTTCGGTGATTGCCGCCCCTACCACGTCGGCGCCAGGCCGATGCTCGATCGAAATGGGGTCGAGCCGTTCGTGGTCGAGGAGGGGTACCTCCGTCCCGATCACCTCACTATCGAACCCGGCGGCGTGAACGTGAACTCGCGCATGTCGCGCGATCCGGACAGCTACACGCGACCAGCTGGGGCACCACCTGCCATCCAGCCCGTCCGTAGTGCCTTTGGTTGGTCGGTCTTCTACACGATCCTCAACTCGCTCTGCATCACGCTGTTCGGCTTTCTCTACCCGCACTACCGGCACCACCGGGACGTGAACACGTGGCGCCAAGCGCTGCGCTGGGGCTGGGGTTTCGTGCGGCGCTTCCGCCACCTCGGGCCCGAGCGGCGCGTCCTCGAGAAGCTGAGCGGACCCCTGTCCAAGCGCTATTTCCTGGCGGCGCTCCAGGTGCACAACGACTACCAGGTGAAGAACTCCCGCTTCGGCGATGTGCGCACCTTCCTCCTCGAGGTGGTCGATTCGTTCGCGCGCCACGCCAACCCTTCGGACTATCTGGTGGTCAAGCACCACCCTGCCGATCGCGCCTACCGCGACTACGGGAAGCTGCTCCGTCAGCTAGCCGTCGACACCGGGCTGGGTGAGCGGCTCATCTACGTGCACGATCCGCATCTGCCCACGCTGCTCAAGCACGCCAAGGGCACGGTGGTCATCAACAGCACCATCGCGTTCTCGTCTTTTCACCACAAGACGCCGGTCAAAGCTCTGGGCGTGGCGGTCTACGACTGGATGGGGCTCAGCGCCCCGGGCGAGCTCGAAGACTTCTGGAACGACCCTCCCGCGGTCGACATCGCTCGCTACCAGCTCATTCGCCACTGGCTCCTGCACCACAATCAGGTGAACGGCAGCGTCTGGGTCCCCATTGCAGCCTGTAGCCCGCATGGCTTCGCCTGGCCGCCCGGACTCGCTCCACGCCGCCGCGCCTCGAACCCGGCGCCATTGCCGGACCAGCTGCCCCACCACGCAGTGCGCGAGGAACTCGCAGGGCTCCGGCCGCGCCTGGCTAGTTCCCCGGGAAGCGAATAAGCGCCGCGCCGGCGCGGGGTGGTGCGCGACGACGGAGCGGAGCGACGGCTTGCGCTCGGCTGAAGTCGGTCGCGCCGGCGCGGGGTTGCTGCGCGATGGCGGCGCGGAGCGACGGCTTGCGCTCGGGTGAAGTCGGTCGCGCCGGCGCGGGGTGGTGCCGCTTTTCGGGGGAGGACCCTGCTAACTCGTCCCCAGGGGGACTATTCGCGGCGTGGTGGGTCGCGTGAGAGAGCGCAAATTCACGGGTCCGAGTAGGGGCCCGCGGCGTTCGATGGTCCCCCTAGGGACGAGTTTAGAAACGGAGATTCTGCGGACACACCTTGGGAGGGTGATGTGTGGGCGATGGCACGGATGAGATCGTTCCGCGCCGGCGCGGAGAATCACTCCAGCAGTTCGTACTTGTCCGCCAGCACTTCGAGCGACTGCCCCGCGCCCAGCGTGAACCCCGAGCCGAGTGGCACTCGCAGATACACACCAGCTTGCGCGCCGAGTTCGCCCGGCACCTGCCACTTGCGCTCCGACAAACGCTCCGGCGGCTCGGCCAGAGGCTGATCCACATTCAGGCTGCCACTGAGCGCCGACAGCTGCAGCCCCAGACCCGAGTGCGCCTCGCCGCCCGCATTGAACACGCAGACACCGACTCCCACCGGCCCGACCTCCACCTCGCACGTGCGCGTATCACCGAGCGTCGCCAGCACGCGGCGCAGGAACGGGGCCTCCTGCGAGCGGAATGCATCCTTCAGCGCCAGCGCCGCGTCCCGCGCCCGCGCGTCACCCAAATAGCCAAGCATGCGCGCGGCATGCAGCCGCACCGGACGATGATTGGCCTGACTCGACAGCGTCACGAACGCGTCAGCCGGTGCGGCTCCCTGCCCATTGGGCCCCAGCTCGCCCAGATCCGGCGAAGCGATGGTGAATTCGGTGCCGCGCGCCTCGGCAGCCCACTTCACCGCCTGTCCTGGCTGGAGCGGCCCGGCGAAATAGAGCGGCCGATCTTTGGTGGGGGTGAGCTTGCCGCCGTGCTCTTCGCTGAACTGAACCAGCAGCGTGATCTCGGAGATGGGGGCGTCGCTGTTGTTGACGACGGCCACCTGCACCTCCGTACGCGTGTAGCTACGCAGGCGCACCGCGCGGCGCTCGAGCAACAGCGTGGTGAGTCGAGGGATGGGCTTGGGCCACAGCAGCGAGTCCGCACGCTCACAGGCGCAGCGACGTTCGATGGTGGCTGCCTCGCCCACGGTGGAGGGCGGCGCGATGTCTTCTTGCTCGCTGTC
>DATIDO010000440.1:0-3669 GCA_035456245.1 Polyangiaceae bacterium | reverse complement strand
TGCCCTGGTACTCGTCGAGCCAAGTGATGGCGACCACGGCGGTGTCGCTGCCACCCGCGCGCGCCCAAATCGGCGGGATGTTGCCGCCCTCGCGAAACAGGCCGCTCAGGCCGTGGTGGTAGTGCGAGTTCAACACCTCCTGGTCGTCGGAGTCGCGCAGCGAGTGCAAGCGCGTCGAACCGCCGTCGAACTCCCGCTGGAGCCAACCTTGGCGAATGGCGAGCGCCGAAGCGGTCGCGGCGCCGCAGCGCGAGTACCAGATGTCGACGGGTTGGGAGGGGGAACTGACACGGGTCATGGGAACTCCTGGAGTCGGGGCCTGCGAGCCGGGAACGCCTCGGCCCGGAATGTCTACTATCGTAGACCCATCGATAGCAACAGGAATCCTGCGCGGTTCGACAAGGTAACCCTTGACCGCTCCATCTCATGTCTTCTTTAATAGTCTACGCTCTACCGCGCTAGACACCTACCGCTGAACAGAAGAGCCCCACCCGAGGATCCCATGACCAAACCGCAGAACGACGAACTCCACTCCTACATCGATCAGGCCAAGCGCGACGCGCTGTTCGCCTTCGGTTTCCTCCGCGAGACCGGCTCCCTGACGGCCAGCTACATCGGCTTCAACATCGCCCACAAGATCCCCGAGCACGACAAGCTGCTCACGATCTCCTTCCCCCCGCCCTGGTCGCGTGACCGTGAGCCCAAGGCGACGCTGACGACCTTCTCGACCCACGTCGATCACATCCTGTCGGAGGAGCGCCTGGACGCCGACACGGTCGTCCACGCCCACACCCCCTACCTGGCCGCCTGGTCCTTGGCCCAGAAGGCCTTCCCCATCCGCTACGTCGCTCCCCAGCGCCAGCTGCTGGCCCGAGAAATCCCCAACCACCTGGAGCGCCGTCGCAGCCAGCTCGACATCATCCGCGAGCGCCTGGACACCTACCCCGACCTGGCTCCCCCGCCCGGCCTGCTCGAGTCGAACGGCGGCGCGAACATCTGGGGTCGCGGCATCCTGAAGACGGCCGAGCTCATCCTGCTGATCGAGGAGGGTGCCCGCATCCAGTCGATCGCCGAGCAGATCGGTGGCGCTCGCGAGTACACGGAGGGCACGCTGGAGGTTCAGTGGTCGCGCACCGGCTTGGTCGAGAAGGCCAAGGCCTACCCGCGTGCCTTCGCCCCCGACGAGCTGCCCGCCGCCGCCGAGTGAATCGACCGGCGACAGCCACGGCAGCGAGCCGCAAAAGAGGAGCCCTCGCCCACCCGGTCGAGGGCTCCTCGTCCATCCAGCACCGCCCCCAGCGCCCCCCTAGTCATTCCCCATGCAAAATATCTGGAGAGCCATCCACTTCGTCCCCGAGTACCGCGGCCGCGTCGTCCGTGTCCTCGCCGCCACCACCGTCCTCGCCATCATCGGCGTGGCCACGCCGCAGATCTACAAGCGCATCGTCGACGTCCTGGCGAAGCTGCTGAGCGGCCACGCCAGCGCCGCGGCGGCGACGCACGAGGTCGCGCTTCTCGTCTGTGCCTTCTTGGCGTTGCGCGCCGGGGTCGTCGTCTTCAGCGCGCTCTGCGACGCCCTGGCCGACGATCTGTGGCTCGACGCGGTCAGCACCTTCCGGCAGCGCGTGTTCGACAACATGACGCGCTCGTCGATCGACTACTTCGAGAAGACTCGCGTCGGCGAGATCATGGACCGCTTCTCGGGCATCACCCAGATCACCATGTGGTTGATGTCGCTGGTCGAGACCACGCTGGCCAGCGCCCTGCAGATGCTGTTCACCCTCGGCTTCCTGCTGATCGTGACGCCACCGATCGGCCTGATCTTGCTGGCCGTGGTGATCTGCAATCTCTGGCTCTCCAGCCGCACCGTGGTCTGGACCAAGCCCTACCGCCGAGGCTGGCAGGCCTTGGCCGGTCGCATGACGGGCCTGCTGGCCGAGATGGTGAGCAACATCTCCACGGTCCGCAGCTTCGGCGGCGAGCCCGCCGTGAAGGAGCGCTACGATCGCACCCAGGCCGAATGGAAGGTGCAGCGCGACGGCCTGCACAAGCTGGAGTGGCGGACGGGCCTGTGGCTCAACCTCTCCAACTCCGTGGCGATCGTCGCAGCCGTCTCGCTGGCCGCCTACGGGACGCTGCAGGGCCGCTACACCCCCGGCGATGTCCTTTTGGTGCTGACGCTGACGCAGAACCTCACCAACGCCATCCAGCCCGTCGCCCGCCAGTTCAACCAAATGGCCGAGATCGACAGCACGGCGGAACGGCTCAACGAGCTGCTCGACGTGGCCAGTGACGTGGACGACGCGCCCGACGCGGTCGAGCTGAGTGGAATCGAGAGCGTGACGTTCCAGAACGTCGACTTCTCGTACCCGGGCAAGCGAGAGCTGGCTCTGCACGACGTTTCCTTCCACGTCGACAAGAACGAGTCACTCGCCCTGGTGGGTCCGAGCGGCAGCGGCAAGACGACCTTGGTCAAGCTGCTGCTGCGCTTCTACGATCCGACGGCCGGTCGAATCTTGATCAACGGCGTCGATCTGCGGCGCTACACCCAGCGCTCCGTACGCGGGGCCGTGGGCGTCGTGCTGCAGGACGTCGCACTGTTCAACGACGACATCGAGACGAACATCGCCTTCGCCCGCCCCGGATCGAGCGGCGAGCAGGTCCGAGAGGCGGCCCGCGTCGCCCACGCCGACGACTTCATCCAGCGCCTGCCCGAGGGCTACGCCACGCGGGTCGGTGAGCGCGGCATCAAGCTCTCCGGTGGCGAGAAGCAGCGGGTCGCCATCGCACGCGCCGTGCTGAAGAACCCCGATCTGATCGTGCTGGACGAGGCGACCAGCGCCCTCGACTCCGAGTCCGAGCACCTCGTGCAGGCCGGTTTCGCGCGGCTGCTGGGGGGGCGCTGCTCGATCGTGATCGCCCATCGCCTGAGCACGGTCATGGAGGCCGATCAGATCGTGGTGCTGCGCCAGGGTCAGGTGGTCGAACGCGGCCGCCACCAGACGCTCAGCCAGCGCGCCGGAGGCCTCTACGCCAAGCTGTTCGCGCTGCAGACGGAGCGTCCCTCGACCCGCTCCGTCACCGCCGAGCTGGCCAGCTGAGCCGGGCCAGCCGAGCTGGCCAGCTGAGCCGGGCCAGCCGAGTCTGGCCATTCGGCGGCCCGGCTCGGCCGCTCGCCAGAGCGCCGAGCCCGGGTCTGCCGTCACGGTCGCGCGGGTGAACTCACCCAGGACCGGCGCAGCAGAGCCCAGGCAGCCCGCGTGTTGGCGCGGGCCGAGACCAGCAACGAATAGACCACCGGCGTGGTGTAGAGCGTCAGCAGCTGGCTCCCGATCAGCCCGCCGACGATGGCGATACCCAGCGGTCGACGTAGCTCGGCGCCATCGCCGGCACCCAGCGCGAGCGGCAGCGCCCCGAACAGCGCCGCCAGCGTGGTCATGAGGATCGGACGGAAGCGGGCCAAGCAGGCCACGCGGATGGCCTCACTCGGCTCGGCGCCCGTCTCGCGTTCGTGCTGGAGGGCTGCGTCAATCAGGATGATGGCGTTCTTCATCACGATGCCGACGAGCAGCACGACGCCGACCAGCGCGATGATCGAGAACTGCTCGCCGGTCAGCCACAGCGAGACCAGCGCGCCCAGGCCCGCCGATGGCAGGGTGGACAGGACCG
>DATIDO010000439.1:0-6739 GCA_035456245.1 Polyangiaceae bacterium | reverse complement strand
GGGCCAACCCGCTCGTGTTGCTGGCCTTGCTGCCCATCTCGGCGCTCCTGGCCGTCCCGAGCCTTCGCCGTCGTGGCCTGCACCGCGCGGCCTTCCTGGCCTCGGCCCTGCACATCTATGGGCTCTTGGTCGCCGCCGCCTTCAGCCTCTACCCGACCATGTTACCCGGCGTCGCAGGTCAAGCTGGGCTCACCATGCAGGCGGTGCGCTCGCCCGACTACGCGCTGGGCGTCGGCCTGTGCTGGTGGCTCCCGGCCTTCGGCATCGTCGTCGCCTGCCAACGCTTCGTCTACGGTCGCATGCCCCGCACGTTCTCGGTTCACGACGACGCGGCGCACTGACTCGACAGCGCGACTTCAAGCGACCAACAGTGCTCGCGCGGCCTCGCGCAGCTCCCCAGCGAGCTGCTGACGTAACGCCGAGGCTTCGGCGGCGCTCGGCAGGCCCAACGTGCGGCGCTCGAAGGAGCTGAGCTCAGCCGACGATTCGATCATTTCCAGGCTCGCCAGAGCTCGGCTGAGCTCGGCTGTCACCTGCTCTTGCTCCCCGGGGCTCAACCGCTCCAGATAGAGCGCGTGCAGCTCCCACGCCAGCTGCGCATGGTTCGCCTCCTCTCGAGCGATCCGCTCGAAATCCGCGCGCAGCTCACTGTCTGCCGCGTGCTGCGCCTGATGCGCCATCTCGAGCGCCGCGAACGTCTCGGCCACGCAGCCCTCTCGCGCATTCTCCAGCGCGATCTCGAACAAGCTACGCTGGGCGAGCGGCTGGAACCTCTGCGCTGGTCGCCTCGCCCCTGCGCGATGCGCCCTGCTCTCCATCAGTCGCGCGTGCGCGATCTCCTCGCGCGCAGCCTGATTCAGCCGCCTCAGGAGTTCGTCAGCGAAATCGAAACGCCGCAGCTCGCGACGCAACGCTCGGAAGCTGCCAACGCTCCCCGCTTCGTCGGCTGCAGCCCTCGCGAACCAAGCGCCCAAGCCAGTCGCTTCGACCGGCGCCCGCTCCGACCAGGTGATGTGACGGCGGCCGGCAGGCGGGGACGGATACTGCTCGAACTCGCAGAAACCAGAGATCAGATCCACCGAGGAAGCCCCACCCATTCCAGCACCCCCTCCACCTGCTCCCCCTAGCTCCAGATCTGCTGGATCGAAGACGAGTCTGCAAGACAGACCATCGGTGCGACGACAGAGTTCCCAGCATCCTTCTCCTTCGACAAGCCCTGTCGCCGCATGAGGCAACAGCTGTTCTCGTGCAAACAGGCGTTCGGAGCGCATCCAGTAGGGCTCTGGATCCTTGGGCGAATCGCACGCCAGCAAGACCGAGCTGGACGCGCTGACGAGCACTGCTTGCAGCAACAAGGCTAGATTGGGAACGTGTTTCGACTGCATCACTCACCCACAGCTCGTCGGAGACGACACAACGGCGCTCGTCCCGATCGCTATCGAACGAGCGCACCCCTCGCTGTCCAGTCCCAATCGAAGTCGCTTCGAATGGATTCGCTTCCCACGCGAGCCCGCGCCAGCGCGGCCCGATGGTGTCGCCCGCGGCGGCGCCTCACCCGCGCCGGCGCGACCCAGTTCACCCCACCCCGCGCCGGCGCGGCCACCGATTGAAACGAAAAAGGGCGCCACTTCCGTGGCGCCCTGCTCCATTTTCCGGGGCTTCGCCCCGGCTCGTTCACGCTGGCTCAGGCGTTGAGCGCCTCGGCACCACCGATGATTTCCATCAGCTCGGTGGTGATCGCTGCCTGACGGGCTCGGTTGTACTGGAGGGTCAGGCTGCCAATCATGTCGCGCGCGTTCTTGGTGGCGGCGTCCATGGCCGTCATACGCGCACCCAGCTCGGAGGCCATCGACTCGTAGAGCGCACGCAGCAGCGTGATCTCCGTGTACATCGGCACCAGCACCTCGAGCAGGCTCTTCTGGTCGGGCTCGAAGATGTACTCCTCGGGCACCTCGGGCGGACGCGACTCGCGATCTTCACCGCTGACAGCGTCGGCGCTGAGCGGGAAGAGCGGCTGCGCGACCACCGTCTGGGTCATGGCGCTCTTGAACTCGTTGTAGACGACGTAGATGGCGTCGACCTCGTCACGCAGGAACGGGCCGAGCACGCCACGCGCCACGCGGCGCGCCTGCGACAGCTCGAGGTCGTCCCAGACGCCAGCGAAGTGCTCGCCCAGCGGAGCCTCGCGGCGCTTGAAGTAGTCGCGGCCTTTACGGCCGATGGTGTAGATCTGGACGCTCTTGCCTTCGGCCTCGGCGTCGCGCCACATGCGCTCGGCTCGACGCAAGATGTTGGTGTTGAAGCCACCACACAGGCCGCGATCGCTGGTCACCGCCAGGATCAGCACGCGCTTCTCCTCGCGACGGGCCAAGAGCGGGTGCAGCACGGGCTCGGCCTGCTCCTCGCCGGGCACCACCTGCTCCACGCCGCCGACGACGGCATGGAGCACCTGGGCCGTCTGCACCGCGTACGGACGCAGCGCCTGGATGCGAGCCTGAGCACGGTGCAGACGAGCACCCGCGACCATCTTCATGGCGCGGGTGATCTTCTGGGTGTTTTTCACCGAGCCGATGCGCTTACGGATATCCTTGAGATTGGCCACGCTCGTTCGATTCCTGCTGTCGGAGGAGAGGCAGTCGGTGGATTAGACCGCCAGAGTGGCGGCGAAATCCTTGGTGAAGCTGGTGAGCACCTCGTCGAGCTTCTTCTTGAGCTCGTCGGTGACCTCCCGCTTCTCGCGGATGCCATCGAGCAGACCCGAGTGCTTCGACTCGAGCAGCTTGAAGAGCGAGTCCTCGTAGCGCTTGATCGAGTTGACCGGCAGCTTGTCCACGTAGCCGTTCATGCCGGCGTAGAGGATGACCACCTGACGCTCGACGGCGAGCGGCACGTACTGACCCTGCTTGAGCAGCTCGACCAGGCGGGCACCACGCTCCAGCTGGGCGCGAGTGGCGGCGTCGAGGTCGGAGGCGAACTGGGAGAAGGCGGCCTTCTCACGGTACTGCGCCAGGTCGAGGCGAAGCGTACCGGAGAGCTTCTTCATCGCCTTGATCTGGGCGTTACCACCCACGCGCGACACCGAGATACCGACGTTGATGGCCGGGCGGACGCCCGAGTTGAAGAGATCGCTCTCCAAGAAGATCTGACCGTCGGTGATGGAGATCACGTTGGTCGGGATGTAGGCCGACACGTCGCCGGCCTGCGTCTCGATGATCGGCAGGGCCGTCAGCGAGCCGCCGGAGTAACGGTCCTTCTTCACCGTCAGGCCGGGCTTGCCCAGGGCAGCCAGCGACTTCTCGGCCTCCTTCTTGCCGTCCTCACCGAGGTGGACGTGACCGTCCACTCCCTTGAAGTCCTGATCACCGGGGGGCACTTCCTGACCCTCGGCCACCACGAACCAACGCTCGGCCAGCTTGGCCGCGCGCTCGAGCAGGCGGGAGTGAATGTAGAACACGTCACCCGGGTACGCTTCGCGGCCCGGCGGGCGGCGCAGCAAGAGGGACATCTGGCGGTAGGCGACGGCCTGCTTGGAAAGGTCGTCGTAGATGCAGAGCGCGTGGCCGCCCGTGTCGCGGAAGTACTCGCCGATGGTCACACCGGTGTACGGCGCGAGGAACTGCAGAGGAGCCTGCTCCGTCGCGGTAGCCACGACGATGGTCGTGTACTCGAGCGCGCCGTGCTGACGGAGCTTCTCCACCACCTGGGCGACCGTCGAAGCCTTCTGGCCGATGGCGACGTAGACGCAGTGAACGCCCTTGCCCTTCTGGTTGATGATCGTGTCGAGGGCGACCGCGGTCTTACCCGTCTGACGGTCTCCGATGATCAGCTCGCGCTGACCACGACCGATCGGGATCATGGCGTCGATGGCCTTCAGGCCAGTCTGCATTGGCTCCTTCACCGGCTGGCGGGCGATGATGCCCGGCGCCTTGAGCTCGATGCGGCGGTTCTGCTTGCTGTCGATCGGGCCCTTGCCGTCGATCGGCTGACCCAGGGCGTTGACGACACGACCAGCCAGGCCGGGGCCGACGGGGACGTCTGCGATGCGGCCCGTGCGCTTGACGGTGTCGCCCTCCTTCACCGAGGTGGCGTCGGCCAAGATGGCCACACCGACGTTGTCCTGCTCGAGGTTGAGCACCAGGCCGTAGATCTGGTTGGGGAACTCGACGAGCTCACCGGCCATCACACCCTCGAGGCCGTAGACGCGCGCGATGCCGTCACCAGAGGTGAGCACGGTGCCCGTCTCGGAGACCACGGCCGAACGGTCGAAGTTCTCGATTTGCTTCTTGATGATGGACGCGATTTCGTCGGCGCTGAGCTGCATGGCTGATTCCGTTCGGACGGGGGGGTCGGACTGATCCGGGGGGATTCTGGGGAGGGTGAGTGGATGCCGGGGCGAGCTCAGCTCGCCGCCAGGCTGGATAGTGCGTGCAAGAGGCGCTGCTCGGCGTCGTGGAGACGGCCCTGCAGGCTGTTGTCGATGACCGAGTCGCCCAGGCGGGTAACCGCTCCACCGAGCAGCTCGGGATCCTCGGCGCGCTCGACGATGACGCGGCGCGACGTGGCCTGGCCCAGCGCCTTTTCCAGCGCCTGGTAGTAGCTCTCGGGCATCTTCTGCGCGGTGGTGACCGTGGCGCGCACGATGTTGTCCTTCTCGTCGCTCAACTCGCGCAGGCGGCGTGCCAGCGCGGGCAGTACGGACAACCGACGGCGACGCGCCAGCAACAACAGGCCGCGCACGCCGGTCTCGGGGACGTTCAGGCGCTGCGCGACGTCTCGCAACACGGCCTCGCGCTGCTCCTTGCTGGTGAGCGGATTCTCGAGGACACCGCGCAGCTCCTTGCTCTGGGAGAAGGTAACCGCGAAGTCCGAGATCTTCTCGGAGAGCTGGGCCAGCTGGCCCGATTCACTCCCCAACTCGAACAGCGCCTGGGCGTAGCGCTGGGCGACGACTCCCTCGCTCATGAGCGCACCCCGCTGAAGTTCTTGCCGAGCGAAGCCAGCTGGTCCTGGGCCAAGCGCTCGTGATCCTGGGTCTGGATGTGTTGCGCGATCAACTTCCGGGCTTCCTTCACCGCCTCACGTGCGGTCGTCTGCGCGATGGTTTCGCGAGCAGCGTTCAGCTCTTGGCCGATCATCTGGTGCGCATCGCGCTCCATGGCCTCACGGCGAACGGCTGCGTCGGCCAGAATGCGCTCGCGCTCCACCTTGGCCTGCTCGCGCATCTCGCTCTTGATGCGCTCCATCTCGGCTTCCATCTGCTCGAGCTGAGCCTCGTAGTGAGCCAGCTGCTCCTCGGCCTGGGCCTTCATCACCCGGGCGGCCTCGATGTCGCCGGCCACACGCTGCTTGCGCGCGATCAGAGCCTGCTTGATGGCCGGGCCACCCTTGCTGCCCAGCAGGTAGAAGAGGATGGCGGTATTGATGAGCAGAGCGCCCAGCGGCACCGGGGTGCCTGGACGGCGCCAGAGCAGGCCGGGCTCGGCCGTCTTGCTCTCGCCGACCAAACCGGTGAACCAGTTGATGTCGGAGAACTGGGGGGCAGCGTGATGGCCATGACCCTCACCGTGGCCTCCGTGCGGATCGGCAGCGCCGTGCTCCGAGGCAGCATCGTGAGCAGGTGCAGCTTCATGGGCCGCAGCGGCTTCGTGACCAGCAGCATCGTCGTGACCTTCGTGCGCGAGCGCCGCGAAGGAGATCGTACCGGCGGCGACGAACGCCGAAATGGAGAACCAACGCTTCACGGCTTCACCTCGCGACCCAGCACCTGGCTGGCCAGTGCGGCACCCAACGAGCCGGTGTTCGCTGCCAGGCCCTTCTGCAGGACCTCGATCTCGGTGATGATTCGCGAGCGGCCGTTGGCCAGGATGCCCTCGGCGGTCAGGCGGGCCTCGTCGAGGATTTGGGCCTCGAGCCGGACCGTCTCCTTGCGGTGGGCCTCGCGCTCTTCGGCAGCCAGCGCCCGCGCCTTCTTCAGCTCGCCATCGTAGCGGGCCAGAATGTCGGCGGCGCGCTCCTGCATCGAGCGGGCCTCGTCCTTGGCACCCACCGTCTTTTCCTCACGCAGCGCGAAGACGCGCAGCATGGGATCGAACAGCAGCGGTTTGAGCACCACGACCAAGACGGCAAACAGCACCATCTGGACGAAGACGCTCTTGTCCAGATCGACCGTGACCGCGAGTAGTAGCGGCGAGTGTGCGGCGGCCGCCGCGCTTTCCACGAAGGGGCTCATGTCGGCGTAGTCCTCGCCCTGCCGAAGCTGACCAAAAATCGGCTGGAAGCGTCCAACCGGGCCACCGCGGAGTTCGAGGCGGCCCGCAGCTACCACCTCGGTCCGGGCCTGTCTACTAACTCCGCCTCGCCTCACGCTGCGGGTCGATTTCGCTGCGTCATGAGAGCGAAACCATCACTTCGCCCATTCCGGGCCCTCCAGCCGCTCGATCCGCTGAGAATGAAATGCGGCTACCCGCGCGGCGTAGCTCGCACCCGTTCGGGGATCGACGGCGTCCGGCTGCAGCTCCAGCAGAGGCAACAGCGCGAAGGCTCGCTCGTGGAGCAGCGCGTGGGGAACCGTCAAGCGTTCGGTGGTCAGCACGCGGGACCCCGCGAGCAGAAGGTCCAGGTCGAGGGTCCGAGGGCCCCAGCGGACCTCACGGACGCGACCCAGCCGCTGCTCGATGTCCTGGGTCACGTCGAGCAACCGCTCCAGTTCGCCTGGGTAGTCCAGAAGCACCGCGGCGTT
>DATIDO010000438.1:0-8533 GCA_035456245.1 Polyangiaceae bacterium | reverse complement strand
GGCCTGGACGCCCGTCGATTCGGTCAGACGCTTGGCCGCCCGCCCCGTCGGTGCGGCCAGCCGCACCCGCAGCGAGCGCCGCTCCAAGACCGACAAGATGGCTCGAACGATCGTGGTTTTGCCCACGCCTGGACCACCGGTGATGAGCACGAACTTCTGCTCGGCGGCGGCCATCACGGCGGCGCGCTGCGCCTCCGCGAGCTGGATCGACGCGCTGGCCTCGAAGGCGGCGAGCGAGCTCTCCAGCTCCGGCAACGAGTGGCTCGGCGCTGCCAGCAGCCGCTTCAGCTCGCGCGCCACGCGCACCTCGGCCTCGTGCAGCTTGGTCAGGTAGACGCCGTCCGCTTCGACCACCACCCAGCCGTCCGTCGCCACCCCGTCCAGCGCCGCCGGAAGCAGAGCCGCGTCCACGCCGAGCGCGTTGGCGGAGCGCTCGAGCAGTAGCGTCTGCTCGACGCGGCAGTGCCCCGAGTCGGAGGCCTCGCGCAACTCGTGCAAGAGGCCGGCTTGTAGGCGCTCCGGGTGGTCGGCGGCCAAACCACGGGCGCGCGCGATGCGATCGGCCGTCTTGAATCCGACACCCGGCACCTCGATGGCCAGGCGGTACGGGCTCTCCTGAATCACCGCCTGCGCTCGCTCGCCGAAGCGCTGCAGGATGCGCTGCGCCAGGCCCGACGACACGCCGAAGGCTGCCAGCGCCAACATGATGTTGCTGAGGCTGCGGTGCTCCAGCCAGCCGGCGCGGATCTCCTTCACCTTGGCGGGGCCGAGGCCGGTGACCTCGATCAGGCGGTGGCCGTCGAAGTCGAGCACCCGCAGCGTCTCCAGGCCGAAGTACTTGACGATGCGCTTGGCGAAGCCGGGCCCCAGCCCGGAGACGACGCCGCTCCCCAGGTACTTCTCCAGCTCGCCCAGGTTTTCGGGCACCACCACCACCAAGCTGTCCGCCCGCACGCGCTCACCGTGCTTGGGATCCACTTCCAGGCGCCCGTCGACGCGAACTCGCGTACCTTCACCCACGGACGGCACGGTGCCCACGACCGTGACGCGGCGCTGCTCGCCGAGACCTTGGACCTCGCGGAGCCGCAAAACGCGGAAGCTCGTCGCCTCGTTCTCGAAGGTGACTCGCTCGACCTCGCCGAGGAGCGTGACGTTCACCCTGGCGACCTAACCCTCCCGCCTGCCCCGAACAAGCCGGCCCCTTGCCGGCCCCGGTTTCCACGGGCTATTTGCCAAGGATCATGCTGTCCGGCCTATTTGCACGCACCCACGCCCGCTGCGCTTGCGCGGGCACCTCGTTCGGCTCGGCCGCTGTCGAGCGCAAATACGAGCGCTCGCGCCCCTTCGTCGTCACTCACCTGGCGTTGGACCTGGACGTGCTGTTCGAGGCGCGGGCGGTCGAAGGCGAAGCGCGCATCGACTTCGAGCGGCGGGCGCCCAATGGTCGCGAACTGGCGCTCGACGCGGTCGGCTTCGTCCTGCACTCGGTGTCGCTGCGCATGGGCGACGACGAACGCCTGCTCTCGGACAAGGGTGGCTACGCGTACGACGGAGAGACGCTCACCGTCACCATCCCCGAGGAGCTGCTGCGTGGCACGCTTTCGGTTCGCTACCGCGCCGAGCCCCGCGTGGGCCTCTACTTCTTGGCTCCCGACGCCGAGGTGAAGGACCGTCCCCGCCAGGTGTGGAGCCAGTGCCAAGACGAGGACGGACGTCACTGGTTCCCCTGCCTCGACAAGCCTCACGTGAAGATGACGACCGAGGTCCGAGTCCGCGTGCCCGCTGGTATGACCGCTCTGTCCAACGGCGCCCTGATCGCCTCGGACACACCCAAGCAGGGTGAGAACTGGATGTTCCACTACCGCTTGGACGTCCCGCACCCGTCCTACCTGGTGACGCTGGTGGTCGGTGAGTTCGACGAATGGCTGGAGACGGCCACTCTGCCGTCGGGACGGGAGGTGCCGCTGCGCTACTTGGTGCCCGTGGGTCGCAAGTCGGACGGCAAGCGCGCCTTCGCTGGCACCGCGGAGATGCTGCGCCTGTTCTCGGAACGCATCGGCGTCGAGTACCCGTGGGAAAGCTACGCGCAGGTCGTGGTGAGCGACTTCATCTTCGGCGGGATGGAGAACACCACGGCGACGACCATGTACGAGCACATCCTGCTCGACAAGACGGCGGCCCTCGACATCGAGTCCCACGATCTGGTCGCCCACGAGCTGGCGCACCAGTGGTTCGGCGATCTGGTCACCTGCCGTGATTGGTCACACGCCTGGCTGAACGAGGGCTTCGCCACCTTCATGGAGCTGATCGAGCGCGAGGCCCGGCTGGGGCGCGACGAGTACGACCAGGGCGTAATGGTCGATTTGGATGCCTACCTGGGCGAGGCCAACGCCGAGTACAAGCGGCCCATCGTCTCGGGCGACTACGAGGAGCCCATCGATCTCTTCGATCGGCACCTGTATCAGAAGGGCGGCTTGGTGCTGCACATGCTGCGCCGCATGCTGGGTGACGTGTGCTTCTGGAGCGGCGTGCGCTCCTACCTGGAGCACCACCGCAACGGCATCGTCGAGACCCGCGATCTGATGCGGGCGCTGGAGACGTCGAGCGGTATCTCGCTGGAGCGCTTCTTCGACCACTGGGTCATGCGCCCCGGTCACCCCGAACTGGACGTGAAGGTCGCCTTCGCCGACGACCAGCTGACCATCGACGTGGAGCAGAAGCAGACGGGGCACGACGTGGCCGTCTTCGAGCTGCCCTTCGAGGTGGCGGTGTGCGAGGACGGCGTCTGGACCACCCACGGCCGCACCATCGATCAGCGCAAGGCCAGCTTGGTGATCCGCACCAACGGTCGTCCGCAGGGCATCGTCATCGATCCCGAGCTGCGCGTCACCGCGCCTCTCACGCTGACCGCTCCCGCCGACCTCCTGCAAAAGACCGTGGAGCTGGGCCCGTCGGCGCGTGGCCGAGCCCAGGCGGCCGAAGCTCTGGCCAAGCGCAACGATCCCAAGACCATCGCGGCCCTGGCCGCCTCGCTGCACAACGAGGACGAGTCGTGGATCGTCCGCGCCCAGTCCGCCGCCTCGCTCGCCAAGATCCGCGGCGTGACGGCCGAGCTGGCCCTGCGCGAGGGCTCGCGCGCCCTGCACCCCAAGGTGCGGCGCGCCGTCGCCGCGGCCCTCGGGCAGTTCTCCGCTGACGAGTCGATCGAGACGTTGGTCGAGCTGGCCAAGCGCGACGCCAGCTACATGGTGAACGCCACGGCTGCTCGCTCGCTCGGCAAGACGCGCAAGAAGGCCGCGGTCGAGCGGCTGCGCGGTCTGCTGAAGCGTGACTCCTGGGCCGACGTGATCCGCGCCGGCGCGCTCGACGGTATGGCCGCCTCGGGGGACGAAGACTTCGTCTCCGATCTGCTCGAGTGGTCGCAGTACGGGCGCCCGACGCGCGCGCGCCGCGCCGCCATCGCGGCGCTCGGTAGCCTGGGTGAAGGGCGCAAGGTGCGTGAGCACCTGGGCCGGCTACTGGTCGACAAGGATCCTCACCTGCGCACCAGCGTGCTCGCCGCCTTGGAGCGGCTCAACGATCCCAAGGCTCGCTCGTTCGTCCACGATGCGCTCGAGCACGAGCTGGACGGTCGGGTGCTGCGTCGAGCCAAGAAGACGCTGGCCGCGCTGGGCAGCGACAAGAGCAAGGCCCTGCAGAAGCAGCGCGAAGAGACGCAGCGCCTGGAGAAGGAGCTGACCGAGCTGAAGGTTCGACTCTCCAAGTTGGAGCAGTCGCTCGAGCGCAAGGCCGAGTCGGGGGCCGCCAAGACCGCAGCCGACTCGGCCGCAGCTCCCAAAGCCGCGCCCCCGAAGGCCGCAGCTCCGAAGGCAGCGCCTCCGAAAGCCGCAGCTCCGAAGGCAGCAGCAAAGACGACTCCCCGGCCCAGCCAGCCAGCCAAGAAGGCCAGCAAGAAGGTCGCGAATAGGGTCGCGAAGAAGGCCAGCAAGAAGCCCGGCGCCCGGCGCTGACTAGCGGCCCCGAGCAGGCGAAGGCTCGGTCGGTAGCCCAGCGGTCCCGACTCGCGCCGGGGCCCGCCGTCCCCGGGCTCACCAACCGATGCCGAACTGGATGCCGTTCTCGAGGGGGTGAACGAAGTTCACCTCCGACAAGTTCACGACGAAGCGGTAGTCCAGGTAGAGGCGCGTCGAGCGCGAGCGCATGAACATGAGGCCGCCCTGCAAGTAGGCAGCCATGTTGCCCTGCACCGAGTTCTGATCGCTGTACCAGAGGATGCGGGGCAGTACGCCGCCGCCCAGGTAGGGCGCGACCTCGGTGTCGGTGAGGTAGACGCTTCCGCCGAACTCACCGTAGACGCCGCCGACGGTGTAGCGCGGATCGGTACCGGTGTACGTGGTGGCCAAGGGGAAGCCGAACCCCGCGCCCACCTCGATGAAGAACGAGTCCATCTCGATGCGGCCGTCGAAGCCGATCGTCATGTACGGCTGGTAAGACGTGTTGGGCGACCACGGGATGAAGGCCGCCGTCTTGACGCCCATGATCTTCTCGCTCGTCTGAGACTCGACTTGGGTGGCGTTTCCGGCCTTGCGGGTCTGCTCGAAGGTCTCGCGCTTGTGGAGCGCCTCGGCGATGCGATCGATCACCTGCCCGGCGTCCGCCATGTTGGTGGCGGTCGTCTTGACCGAGTGAATGACCTTGCCGTCGGTGCTGTGACGCGAGGCACGGATCTGGATTTGCTCACCCAGACCGATGAACGAGAGCACGACGTACTCGTTGGCTCCGACGCGGGCGGCCTCGGCGGCTGCGTCTTCCGGGTGCTTGCCGTTCTCCTCGGTGCGGGTCACCAGCACGCGCTCTTGCGCTGCCACGGAGTAGGCGTCGACGAACAGCTGTTCGAGCGCGGCCGTGTCACCGGGCGAGACGTTGGTCGCCTTGGCGGGCGGGACCAGCGTGTCGGCCCAGGCAGGCGTCGCCAGGGTCGTGAGGGCGCACAGGGCAAGGGCGCTCGAACGGATGCGAAGGACGGTGTGACGGGTCATGGCGGCACGAATGGAGAAGGCAAGGAATCGACGCGAGTGAGTGACCGGGTGGGCCGCGCGAACGACGCCCCCGCGCGCTCTTGCCTAGGAAAACCCATCCGCCGCCAAGTGACCAGAGTGACACGATTGTCAGCCTCTCCGCTGACGGACCGACCCACCCAGCACGCCGACCCCGTCCGAGGCCGACGCGGATTTCCTGCTGGAATGCTCACCGACGGTGCGCGCCGTCTCTTCCTAGTCTCGGCCAGACGTGGGTAGATCGACGATATGAGTACGCCCCTTCGCACCGCGCCCGGCTCGTTCGTCTGGGGCGTTGCCACGGCCGCCTGCCAGATCGAAGGCGCAGCCGCCCGCGATGGCAAAGGGCCCAGCACCTGGGACGTCTTCTCCGCCCGCCCGGGCGCGACCTTCGCGGGCCACACACCCGCGGTGGCCTGCGACCACTACGGCCGCCTCGACGAAGATCTGGATCTGCTGCAACGCCTCGGCGTCGACGCCTATCGCTTCAGCATCTCCTGGCCCCGGGTGCTGCCCGACGGACGGGGTGCGGCCAACTCGCGCGGGCTCGACTTCTACTCTCGGCTCGTCGATGGCCTGCTGCGCCGCGGCATCCGTCCTTACGCCACGCTCTTTCATTGGGATGCTCCCCAAGCGCTCGACGAGCTCGGCGGCTTCGGTCACCCCGACAGCCCCAGCTGGTTCGCCGATTACGCCAGCCTGGTGGCCCGCGCGCTGGAAGATCGGGTGAAGCACTTCTTCACGCTCAACGAACCCCACGCCTTCATCGAAGGCGGCCTGCGTCACGGACGCCACGCGCCAGGCCGCCAGCTCCCGCTTGCCGACGTGCTCCAAGCTGCCCACCACGCTCTCTTGGCCCATGGCGACGCCGTGCGCGTACTCCGCGCCCAGGTGAGCGACGCCTGGATCTCCTGGGCGCCGGTGCTGGTCGGTTCCTGCCCTGCCGATCCGAACGATCCTGCCGACGTCGCCGCCGCCGAACGCGCCACCTTCGGGCTCACCAGCGACGCGCTGCGGAGCACCGCGTTCTGGATGGATCCAGTCTATCTGGGCCACTATCCCGAGGAGTCCGAGCGCGTCTTCGGCGCCGCCTTCCCGCGCATCGGCACAGGCGACATGGAGCGGATCCGAGCGCCTCTCGATGCCTGCTCCTTCAACCTGTACGACTTCGGCCGTGTACGGGCCGGCCGCGACGGCGCGCCCGAGGTGGTGCCCTTCCCGGTCGGTAGCCCACGCACCGCCTTCAATTGGCCGATCACTCCCGAGGCTCACTTCTGGGGGCCGCTCTGGGCCTGGCAGCGCTACGGACTCCCGGTGCTGATTGCCGAGAACGGCCTGTCCTGTCGTGACTGGGTCCACCTCGACGGCCGGGTGCACGACGGCGACCGCGTGGACTTCCTGAAGCGCCACCTGAACGAGCTGGCCCGCGCTCGCCGAGCAGGCGTCCCGGTGCTCGGTTACTTTCATTGGTCGTTGCTCGACAACTTCGAGTGGAACCATGGCTACCGCGAGCGCTTCGGCCTGGTTCACGTCGATTTCGAGACGCTCGTGCGAACGCCCAAAGACTCCTTCCACGCCTACGCGGCGCACATCGCCGACGCGCGTTCGAGCTGAAACCAAGGGACCGGTTCGCAGGCCGCCCGTCCGGTGAACTGGCTTGCCCTCACGCCGGGATCGGGGCACCGTCGGCCCCGATGGCGAACGAAGCGACGCTCGAGTGGCTGCTGGAAACCGGCGGAAGCTACGTGTGGGAAGACGAGATCTTCGCCGTCACCGCCCTCGACATCGAGCTGGACGACGCTGGCGCCCAGCGACTGGCCACGCTCGCTGGCGTGGAGCAGATCGCCATCAACGCCAAGCGCCTTTCCTTCGAAGGCCTGCGCATCTTGGCCGCGATCCCCGAGCTGGCCTCGCTGGTGATCAGTGAGTGCCCGCTTTCCGAAGCTCAGCTCGAGCAGCTGCGCGCGCTCGGCCCAGAAGTCGACGTCATCGTCGACTGACCGGCGGAGCTCCGCTGTTTGCCGGCGCTGCGCATTCCCGGCAGCGCGCTGCGCTTGCCCCGGGCGCGTCAGAACTCGAAGACCATGCCCTCTTGGGCCACGGTCGCGCCTTCCCAGACCGCACGAGCCTGGTTGGCGATGTCGTCCATGATGTCGTCGTCGTGCTCGGGATCGTGGTGGAAGATGGCGAGCTGCTTCACCTTCGCCGCCTGACACAGGCGCACGGCCTCCTGCCAGGTGGAGTGACCCCAGCCGACCTTGGCCGGGAACTCCTCGTCCGTGTACGTCGAGTCGTAGACCACCAGATCGGCGCCCTCGATCAGCCCGAGCACTCGCTGATCCGGTTTCCCGGGCACGTGTTCGGTGTCGGTCACGTAGCAAATCGACTTGCCGCCATGCTCGATGCGGTAGGCGGTAGCCCCGTTCGGGTGATTGAGCGGCGCAGTACGCACCATCACCCCCGGTGCCAGCTGGAACGTGTCGCCCGAGGTGAAGTCCTCGAACGACATGGTCGACTGCATGGCTTCGAGCGGCACGGGGAAGGTCGGCTGCATCATCTGCCCTGCCAGGATCTCACGGATGGAGCCGCCCGACAGGTGCCCCGCCTTGATGTGGAACTGGTAGCCCTTGCGGAACGCCGGAGCGAAGAAGGGGAAGCCGTTGATGTGATCCCAGTGGGTGTGGGTCAGCAGGAGCGAGGCCTCCTTGCTGCCGCTGGTCATGAACGAATGACCGAGCGCGCGGATGCCGGTTCCGGCGTCGAGGATGATGGCGTGACCGCCGGCGTTCACCTCGAGGCAGCTGGTGTTGCCGCCATAGCGGACGTGATTGGGCGACGGGCACGCGATGCTGCCCCGGACTCCCCAAAAACGGAGGCTCAGCGACACGGTAGGCCCCCGCCACGCGCTCGATCGGTCGGGACACCAGGATGCCGTACGTCGGCGCTTCGAGCCGTTGGTTGCTGCAGGCCAGAGCGCATTTTCAGAGCAGAAGGTCCAACAGATCCGCCAGCCCGTCAACGATCCACCGGAAGGCCGGCCCCTCCGGCCCCATGGCGAAGCAAGACCGTGGAGCACCCCAGCCGGCCATTTCGCTGCCTCCCGAAAGGGCCCCTCACCCTCGCGCGAAGCGAGGCGCGGATGCCTGGCCCCACTGCGGCTCGGTGGGTCGCAGCCCCGGTGGAGTCTGGTACGTTCCGGTCTCGTGGCAGAGACGTCTGTGCCCACCGTCCCCCCCTCCGAGCAAGCCGAGGCGGCGCTGCGCGCGCGCGCCGATCGGCTCGAGCTACTGCACCGCATCAGCCTTGCGTTGGGCGCCGAACGCGATCGAGATCGTCTGCTCGAGATCATCCTCGAAGAAGCCCAGCGACTGTGTCGCGCGGACGGCGGCACGCTCTACCTGCGCACGCCCAAGGGCGAGCTCGGCTTCGCCATCCTGCGCAACGCCTCGCTGGGCCAGCACCTCGGTGGCACCTCC
>DATIDO010000437.1:0-3294 GCA_035456245.1 Polyangiaceae bacterium | reverse complement strand
GCTCCCGACGTGTTCGAGCTCGCGGTCGGGTCGGGACCGTCCACGCTCGGAGAGCTGCAGCTCGGGGACGTGGTCTTTGCCAGCGCGGCGCTCGGACGAGCGATGCTGGATGTGTTCCCGGGCAACGGACCTCTTCAGCTCATTGCCATGGGGACGGGGGTCACGCCGCTGCGCGCCGTGATCCAGGAGCAGGTGGCGCGACAGGAGAAGGGCGAGTTGCCAGCGCGGTCGCTCGGGCTCCTGCACGGTTGTCGGGACGAGAGCGAGCAGCTGTTCGCGGACGAGTTCGCCGGGCTCCGAGCGCGGGGCCTGCTCGACTATCGTCCGGTGCTTTCGCGGCCCGAGCCTGGCTGGCCGGGGCTGCGCGGCCGCGTGCAAGAGCACGTCGACGCCTTCTCGCCGACGGGCGCCAGCTACCTGGTGTGTGGCTCGATCGGCATGGTCGAGGACGTCGTCGCTCGGCTCGTCTCGGGCGGTGTTTCCGCTACGTCGATTCTGGCGGAGGGCTACTGAGGTGACCGAGGGCCCGGTTCGAATCGATGCTTGGCTCTCGGCGGCGCGCATCTTCAAGTCGCGCACGGCCGCGCACGATGCTTGCGTGGCTGGGCATGTCCGCATCAACGGTGAGATCGTCCGAGCGAGTCGTCTCGTTCGCCTCGACGATGTGGTCAGCGGGACAGCGCCGCGCGGTAAGATCGTCTTGGTCGTGCGAGCTCTGGCCGAGAAGCGCCTCGGGCCACCTCAGGCGCGGGAGCTCTACGAAGATCGCTCGCCTCCGCCGCCACCGCGGGAGACGTTGGTGGCCACACGTGAACGCGGAGCGGGACGCCCCACCAAGGCCGATCGTAGGAAGATCGAGCGTTTCCGTGGCGGCTTCTGAGTTCAGTCTGCGTTGAAGAACACGCCGACGGTCACGCCCGATTCATTGGGCTCGACGATCGGCTGCGGCTCGGCGACGGGCATCTCGCCGCTCTCCAGCTCCGCGATGGGCATGGGGATACCGATGGGGACGTAGACAATCGACGGGGCAGCCGAAGCGTCGCTCGTCGAGCCGTTCGACGAGCCGTTCGACGAGCCGTTCGAGGAGGTGCCGCTGCCCGAAGCACTAGGAGCACTCCCCGACGTGTCGGCCGCGGACGCCGTGTAGACGGTGGGGCGGGAGCGAGAGCGTCGTGGCCAAACGGTGACGCGTGGCGTGGTGGTGGGCTGGTTGGCTGCTACGGGTGAGTTCGCAGCAGGTGCGAGAGCAGGATCGGCAGCCACGGGTGCTTCGCTGGGCACCGCAGCACCCGTGGGGACCGCAGCGCTCGCGACTCCAGCAGCCCCGTTCGCGTCACCCTCCGCGTTCGCCGCCGGATCACTCGGCGCTTCGTGCTCCAAGATCGGCGAGAAGCCGCGCGAGCTGGGGGGCGGAGTTGCTTCGGGCTCCGCGGGCGCGGCGACGTTCTCTCCGTCGGGCGCTTCGGCGGTCGGCTCGTTCGCAGCTTCGAACATTGGGACCTCGCTGCTCGAGGCTCGGAGCCAATCGATGCGAGCGCGCGCGAAGCGCCCAGGGATCAGGGAGATGGCAATGCCGACGAAGGCAGCGGGCACGACGACCAAAGCCATGGTCGGTCCCCAAGCTCCGATGCTCCCTCTCGTTCCCAACCGTCAGCCCCCTTCGACATGATCATCTTCTTCCGGAGGCGTGTCGTCGTCGAGCTGATTCAGATAGCCATCCGGCAGGCTGACTTCCTGGGTGCCGGCCGTCTTGCCCCGTGGAACACGCATGGAACCGGCCGGAAATGGCTCGTTCGCGTCCAGGGTGGCGATGGTTTCCTCCAGCTCGGCCAGGTGGCTGACCTGCATGAATCGAGCGCGGGCGCGGGCGCTGCCACGGAACCCCTTGGTGTACCAGCTGGCGTGGCGGCGGAAGGCCTTCATCGCCGGCTCTTCGCCGATCCACGCCGCCAGCAGCCGAGCGTGCTCCAGCATGGTGGCCCCCACCTCACCCAGGTTCGGGGGATTTTGCGGGCTCCGACCCGCGAAAACGTCCGCGAGATCGCGAAACAGCCAGGGGCGACCCAGGCAGCCTCGCCCGACCACGACCCCGTCACAGCCCGTCTCACGCATCATGCGCAGTGCGTCCTCGGCCTCCCAAATGTCGCCGTTGCCGAGCACCGGGATCGACACGGCCTGCTTGAGCTCGGCGATGTACTGCCAGCGCGCCGTCCCGTCGTACAACTGAGCCGCCGTGCGAGCGTGGAGGGCCACCGCAGCGCAACCTTCCTCCTGACCCACGCGGCCGGCGTCGCGGAAGGTCACCAGCTCTTCGTTCACGCCGAGTCGAAACTTGATCGTGACGGGGACGCCGGCCGGCTCCGCGGCGCGCACCGCAGCGCGCACGATGCTCGCCAGCAATCGCGGCTTCAGAGGGAGCGCCGAGCCGCCACCCTTGCGCGTCACCTTGCGCACGGGGCAGCCGAAGTTCATGTCGATGTGATCGACGCGGCCTTCACTCACCAAGCGCTCGACGGCGCGTCCGACGTAGTACGGATCCACGCCGTACAGCTGCAAGCTGCGCGGCGTCTCTTCGGGGCCGAAGTCGGCGAGACGTAGCGTCTTCTGCACACCCTCGACCAGCGGGCGAGCGGTGATCATCTCGCTCACGTAGAGGCCTGCGCCGTAGCGCTTGCACAACGTGCGGAAGGGGTAGTTGGTCACGCCCGCCATGGGCGCGAGCACGACCGGAGGCCAGACGCTCAGCGAACCCAGCTGCAGGGGGCGGAACTCGCCCTCACGGGCCAATGGCACATCGCGATTGATGTCGCTCTTGTAGATTTCGTCCATCTCGGCAGTCGTCAGCGGCGTCGACCCAGGACGCTCGGCAGGAGATTGCGAACCGTCTGGCGTGCCAGATCTTTCGCCAACAGGGGGGTGCGCAAGAGCGCTCGGGTGAGCTCGGTCGCGAGGGCCAGCGGGGTCGAGGCGTCTGCTTGCAGCGCCACGCGCTCACCGGTCAGGCGGTCCTCGAGCGCACCACGGGCGATGGTGCGGGAACCGTCCGAACGGATCTCGATCACCATACGAGCCACGACCGGCGGCAAATCGGCTTCCTCCGCCAGCGTGTCGGTGGAGGCGGGCTCGAGCTGGGTCGGGCGCGTCGAGGTCATCGCGGCGCCCTTACCACGAAGGCGTGGCTCTGGCTCGCGCCCCCCGCGAGCGACGTTCAGTGGGGCTGATCACCGGGCAGGGCCTGGCGCGGCTGCTTGTTTCGCCAGGGTCGGTAGAGGCTCCGGCCGGGCTCGGCGAGTG
>DATIDO010000436.1:0-6080 GCA_035456245.1 Polyangiaceae bacterium | reverse complement strand
GGACAGCTCGTGGGAGAGGCGCAGCCGCTCGTAGTCCTGCGCCAGCTGCGCCGGGTTCGAGACGAGCTGATCGTACGGCAAGAAGCCCTTCTGCGTGGCGTCGATCTGCGTGCCGATGCTGCGGTTCGCGTCGCTCAGATCGATGCGGGTTTTCATGCCCAGCCGCCGCTCGGAAGAAGCCGGCGTGGCCATCGAAGGGGGGACGGCGGTGGACGCCGGTGCGGCGGCCACACCCGAGTTCGAAGCGAGGGCCGCTGGCACCACGGCCGGAACGCTCATGGGGCGGAAGCCACCGACGCCCTGTCCAGCAGGAGGCGGCGGCGCGTGGGGCGTGGGATGATGCGGCGTGCCAGGGGCCGGCGTTGCCGTCTGGGGAATCGTGGGCGCAGGGGCGAACTGCTGAGGCAGCCCCGGGTGCTGGGCCGCCGGCTGGAAGGCTGGGGCCGCCGAGGGTTGCGGGAGTTCGTGAGCTCCGACGAAGCGAGCTCGAGTCTGCCCGAGCGCGAACTCCATTCCCTCCGTGAGTGGAGTCTCGCCGCTCAGGCGCTCCCCGTTGATGTACGTGCCGTTCAGGCTCCCGAGATCGCGGAGGATGAACTGATGACCACGGAGCTCGATCACGCAGTGCTCCTTGGACACGATCTTGTCGAGGAGCTGAATCGAGTTGTCGGGGTGACGCCCGAGGGAGTTCCGCGCGCGTAGCTCTACCGTTCGATCTCCATCCGGGCTCGAGAGTACGAGACGCGCCATTGCGCAAAAGGCTAGTCGTCGGCGGAGGACCGGACAACCCTGCCTGAGTCTTGCTCGGTCGGGTCAGCCGAGGGGTGCCGGGGTGGGTGGCCCCATGGGCCATGGGGGGCGGGAATGACCCGAGGGGTCGGGGCGTTTCCGACGGTGTGGCCGAATGCGCGAGGAATTCGGCCCGAGTTTCGGGCAGATTGAAGCGACAGGCCGGGTCGGGCAATCTTATCGCTGTATTTCGAGCGCGTCGGGCCAGCCGGTGCCTCGGTCACCGGGCGACGGCGCCCCAACAGGAGCGTGGAACACGATGATGGACGGCAACCCAAGCGCGTCGAAAGTGCCGGTGGACTGGGAGGCCTTGGAGGATGCGTTCGAAAACAACGCTCCCGAGGTGCACAGCTACCTGCACGTGAAGACCGGTGAGGTCCTGCGCGTCGTCGACGGCATTGCCGATCCCGACATGCACGCGCGCATCGCCCAGGACGCCGAATACATGCGGGTGGATCCCGTCAGTTCGCGGGAGCAGTACCGCTGGATGGAGCGCTTCATCCCCATGGTGGAGGACGCCGAGATTCAGCGGCGGCTGGGCGCGGCCATCGACGGCAAGGGAGCGTTTCGGCGTTTCAAGGACGTGCTCATGGCGTTCGGGCCGGAGCGCGAGCGCTGGTTCGCGTTCCGCAGTGAGCGCCTGCGTGTCTTCATGGAAGCCTGGTTGGGCACCCACAACCTGGTCCCGATCCCGCGTCCGGTGCTGCCCGTGGTGGAGGAGGCCCCCGAGGCGCCGCCCGTCACCCAGGAGCAGCTCTCGCAGCGCCGGGCCAAGGGCGGCGACGCCTTGCGTACCCAGCTGCTCGAGCTGGCCGACGTCCTGCCTGGACGCGATCTGGAGAAGGTCGTGGCCTTCGCGGAGTTCCTGAAGGCGCGTCGCGCGGCGCGCGCTTTCTCGCAGCGTCCCGATTCTTCGAGTCCGGCGCTGCATCCGGCGTCGTCCCCGGCGACCTCCACTCACCCCACGACGCCTTCGCAGGCTCCCGCGGCGATCGAGGTCGATCCTCCCTCGCAGCGGCGCCCCGCGGAGCGTCGCTAGTCGGCAGTCGCCCGAGCGTGGAGCGAATCGTGCGTCGTTTCTCGGCTCCCGGGCTTCCGGGCGGGCTCTTGCTGGTCGCGGCCCTGCTCATCGCTCCGTGCGCGGAGGCGGACGAGGCGCGCGCAGAGGCACCACGCGCAGACGCACAGTCGGGCGTGGCTTCCGGAGCTCCGTCCGCGGAACCCGCCAAGGAACCAGCCGCGGAGCCAGCCACTCGCCGTTACCTGGTGGACCGGGCCGTAGTGCGCTTCAGCGCGCCGGAGACCGGCGGGCGCACCCAGCCTCTCTTCATTTTCGAACGCGAGCTGGCATTCGAGGCCCGCTTGATGGCGCTGGCGGATCCCGCTCACCCGGCCGAGGCCGAGCCCTTCCGTCGGCATCACGTCCAGGCCGCGCTCGAGCGTCACGTCGCGGAGTCACTCTTGGCCGCGCTGCAGATGTCACCCGAGCCCACGGCCGAGGAGTTCTCTCGGCAGCAACAGGCGGCGCGCGATCAACTGGTGCAGCAGGTCGGTGGCGAAGCAGCGCTGGTCGAGGCAGCTCGCGCCGAAGGCATGTCGAGCCTCGGGCTGCGCGCGCTGTTGCGTCGCCGCGCACGCGCCAGCCTCTATTTGGATCGCATGGTGGCGCCGATGCTGTCCCCCAGCGTGCTCGAGCTCCGACGCGTTCACGCCGAGACCAAGACGCCCTTTTCGGATCAGCCGTTCGAGTTGGCTCGCCCCGGGCTCGAGCGCTGGTACGTGGGACGCAGCCTGGCCCAGGCGCTGGGCAGCTATTTTCAGAACGCGCGAGCCCGGCTCTCGCTCGTCTACATCGGCGGGCGAATTCAGCCTCCACCGAGCGCAGCCGCCGGCCCCGCGACGACTGGGCCGTCCACCATCGGGCCAGCAGGCTCGGCTCCCGCTGCTGCGGTTGGCTCGTCGCACGTGGGGCCCGAGTCTCCAACGCCAGCGTCGGAATCGCCCAAGCCCAGCTCGCGACCTGCGCGCGCCGACGACTTCGACGTCGGCAAACCGAACCCGCTCACCAGCGAACCATGACCGAAGGCGGCTGCACCTCGACCTGAGCGCCCGCCAGGATCACGGTGACCGGAACCGTGGCCGAACCGTGGCCTGCGCCGGGGACCCAATAGCCCGAGAACTCCAGGTTGACCTGCGGCACGACCTGCTCGTCGCGGAGCGACTTCACCAGCTCGGGTAGGCCGAGCACCGTCACATCGACCGTGCGCGGCACCACCACGCCCGACGCCGGCCCCACCACCATCACCGGGCGGTTCACGAACACCTTCTCGGCGCGCCGTCGAGACACCTCCACCGTCACCGTGGCGGTCTGCGAACCCAGGTAGCGAACCTGCTCGGGCGGCGGCTCGATCGACAGACGTCGGGGGAAGCGCCCCTCGCGCAGCCCGCTCAAGTCGAACGGAGCGAGTCGGGCGAACTGCATCACCTCCACGCGGCTCACCGGGCCCTTCACGGTCACGCGTGGCGGCTCGACGATGGGTTCGCCTCGCAGAGTGTGGCCTTCGGCGGGTTGACCGATGAACGAGGCCTGGATTGGGACCTGGCGTGTGACCACGTCTTCCCAATCCAACTCGAGGCGCGGTGGCACGATGGCAACCAACTCGATGTCGTCCGGCAGCAGGAACATGCTGCGGGTGAAGGCCACGGACTGCTTGGAGCCGTCGCGCAGATCGATGGCGACCGGGGCCATGCCTTCACGGATGAGCTTGGTGATCGAGCGCGTCGAGCCGCTCAGCGTCACCTGGATGCTCGGCGGCAGTTTGCTCATCAGTTCGCGGGAGCCTTGGGCCGGCGGCAAGCTGATGACGGGCACCGGGACGGTGCGCTGCTCGAGATCTTCCTGACCGTGGAAGTAGACGAAGAAGCCGAGCGCCAGGACGAAGGCGATGGCCTTGAGTCCGAGGTTCTGGAGCAACGCATCGCGCAGCCCTTGGGAGAGCCTGCTCCTCATCGCTCGCGCCCCTGCGGGTGATCGGTGTCCTCGGGATCGGAGACCATGTCGACCTCACCTTTGGGCATGGGGCGCGGGTGAGGATCGGGCACGATCGGACCGGTGCCGCTGCCCTCGACGCGCTTGGGTTCGAGCGGCAGCGTGCTCTTGCGCAGCGGCATGGGCACCGCGCCGTCCAGAGGCGGCGGGCGGTAGCTGGCCGGGGCGGGCGCTTCGTCGGGTGGCGGGGGAATGGGGGTCTTGAGCGAGACGCGCTCCGACGAGGCCATGGGTTCCGAGGCCGTGCGCTGGCGCGGCACGTTGCGACTCTTCTTGCGCACCTTGGGGTTCATGATCGAGAGCAGCATTTCGCGCAGCTGCGCGGCCTGCAGATCGGAGGCGATGTTGCCGTTGAAGCAGAAGCTGATCGTGCCGCGCTCTTCACTGACCACGACGACGACCGCATCCGTCTCTTCGGTGATGCCCAGCGCGGCGCGATGTCGCGAACCGAACTGGGAGTCGAAGACGCGTCCCTCGGGCATGGGGAAGAACACGCCCGCCTTGGCCACGCGCAGGCTGCGGATGATCACCGAGCCGTCGTGGAGCTTGTTCGACCCCTCGGGGATGAAGAGCGAGACGAGCAGCTCGGAGGAAACGCGGGCGTCGAGGTCGATGCCCTTGTTCTGACCGATGAACTCCTCGAGGTTCGCGTCCTGCTCGAAGGTAATCAGCGCACCGATGCGGTGTCGCGCCAACTCGCGGGCCGCGTCGACCACCTCGTCGATTACCTCGGTCTCCTGGGAACGCCCGAAGGAGCCGAAAACGGCTCGACTTCCGACTCGCTGCAGGGCGCGCCGGATGTCGTTCTGGAACACGACCACCACGACCAGGATGATGCTCTGCAGCAGCGTACCGACGAGCGTGACGATGGTGACCAGGTGCAGGGACTGCGCGACCAAGTAGAGGCCGACCACCATGGCCAAGCCGGCCGCCACCTGCATGGCGCGCGTGCCACGCGCCACCAAGAGCAGGCGGTACAGCACGTAGTAGACGACGAGCAGGTCGATCAGGTCGCGCAGCAAATCCTGCGGAGTGCGGTGCGTCAGGTAGGCGAGCAGGGCCTCCGTCATGCCGCCGGCTCCTGTCGTGCAAATGCCCTGCGTGCCAGCAAGGCTTGGCGCATGGCTTGGACGTCGTGGACGCGGAGCAAGGCAGCGCCCGCATCGACGGCGCGCAGGCAGGCAGCGATCGTGCCGCCGAGCCGCTGATGGACCGGGGCGCCGTCCAGCGCCCCGATGAAGCTCTTGTTGCTCGGGCCGACCGCCAGCAGTGTCCCCAGCTCGGCGAAAGCCTCGAAATTCCTCAGGAGCTCGGCGGAATGGGCGGCACTCTTGTGGAATCCCAAGCCCGGATCGAACCAAACAGAGGCCGCTTTCATTCCCGCGACGAGTGCGCGGGCGCGCGCAGCGCGCCATTCGCTCGCCACGTCGACCACCACGTCACGGTAGCCGCGCTCCGCGTAGTCGGAGAAGCCAGCCATTTCGGTCATGCTACCCCGGCTGTGCATCAACAGCAGGGTGGCTCCGTGGCGCGCGACCACTCGAGCCAACTCGTCGTCGGCCAGGCAGGAGACATCGTTGACCAGCTGGGCGCCATGGCTGAGTGCGAAATCGGCAACGCGCGGGTCGGTGGTGTCGATCGAGACGATCGCTCCGCGACTGACAGCATGAAGCAATGCGGGGCGCGCTCGAGCGATCTGCTCCTCGGCCGCCACGGGCAGTGCTCCTGGTCGCGTCGACTCGGAGCCGATGTCTATGACATCCGCGCCCTGCTCCAAGAGCTCGTCCACACGGGCGCGTGCCGACGCTTCGCTCTGGTAACGCCCGCCGTCGGAGAAGGAGTCGGGCGTGGTGTTGAGCACGCCGAGCAGCGCGACTCCACGCGCGCTCCGTGCACTCTCCACGACCTCGAGAAGGCTCCCCACGACAGTGGATGGGGTAGCAATTAGCTGCCGGTGCCGCAAGAAATTCGCTGAATTTCAGCTGGTTAGCGAAATGTTGCAGAGGGCTACGAAGACGACCGGCGACGCTCGTGTCGGGAGGCGGAAGGGCGCGCGGGGAGGCGCTGGGCGAGTGGGCCGATCGGTGGCGGTTGGGTAGGAGGGCGGTCGCGAAGTGGGGCGCGGCGCTACCTACGCAGGAGGAAGCTTGCCGTGGGGGCCGTCTGTTTGGCATGTACCAGTGGTGAGGTCCGCCTTCGTGCGTGAGCTCCTCGCGGGCAACCCGGACTTCGGTCCTCAGGC
>DATIDO010000435.1:0-13867 GCA_035456245.1 Polyangiaceae bacterium | reverse complement strand
CGGTGACACGCTCATCGGTCGGAGCGGCCCCGAGGACCGCAGCGGCGATGCTGCGTGAAGCCTGATTGGAGAGTGGGCGAAGATCGATGCGCACCCGCTCACGCTGTTGGAATCGCGCTCCGTAGTCGGACCAGAACTCCGGTCGCACGCAGGCGAGCAGGAGAGCGCCGTGCTCGGCCTCGCGCCCCAAGAGGTGGTCGAGCCACAAGATGCTCTCGGGATCCGCCCACTGCAGATCTTCCACGACGAAGACCAGCGGCCCATCGCGCAACGCCTCGCGAGCCAGCTCGGTCATCGACAGCCAAAGCGCGTCGCGTGCGCCGTTGGGTCCAATGCTCTGGGGCAGGGGTTCGTTGGCCAGCAGTCGTGACAGCAGTTGGTGCTCCCCCTGTCCGTCGCGCAGCGTGCTGGGCCCCAACGTCTCTTGGATGGCCAGGGTGGCTTGCTGCGCGCTGGCGCCGCGAGGCAGCTCGATCATCGAGGCCAGCAGATCGGAGGCTGCACCGAGCGCGTGGCGGCGGCCGTAGGGATCGCTTCGCTGGACGACGATGCGTGGAGGGTTGGCGAGCGCGCTGAGTCGCGCCACGGCCTCGCGCTGCAGCCGCGACTTACCCATGCCAGGCTCGGCGCTGACCGTGACCAGCACGCTGCGTCGGCTGCTCAGCGTGCGTTCGTAGGCGCCCAGCACTCGGGCCAGCTCGGCTTCGCGCCCCACGAACGGCGCGCCGCCACGGCCATCACCGAGCGGTGTCCGCAGGGCCGCGCCCACCACGGACGAGCCATCGCCGCGCAGGCGGAACTCGTGGCGCCCTCGTCCCAGCTCGGCGGTGGTGGCGTCGGCCAGGACCTGCGCCGGGCTCGCTTCACGGGCCAGCGCGGCGGCGCGATCGACCACGTCGCCCACGGGGTAGGCGGCGCCGTTGCCCGCTCGCTGGCGCAGCTCGGCGCGGCCGCTGGCGATGCCGACCGCGGCGCCCCAGCCTGCGAGTTGTCCCCCCAGCTCGAGGGCCGCCTGAGCTTCACGCCCCGTGGCTCCTTGCACACCCAGGTGGCCCACCAGCGCGTCGCTGCCCAGCCCGGCGGCCTCGGCTCCTTGCGACAGCAACAGGTGCAGTGCCTGATCGCGGGTTGCGCTGGCGGCGAACGCGGTGGCGACGATGGTGGTGACCAGGCGGCTCGAGCCGGAGCCCAGTCGGCTCGAGGGTTCTTCGGGAAAGACGTAGGGGTCGTCGTTCTCTTCCAAGCAGCTCAGCAGCTGCGACTCGACCTCGGCGGCGCTGGCGGGGCGTTCGGCGCTGTCGGTGCTGAGCAAGGCCACCAGGAGGTCATCGAGCGCGCGCGGCAGCTCGGGTCGGAACAACGAGGCGCGCGGCGCTGGCGTGGTCGCCAGGCGCGCCAGTGTGGCGATGGCCGTCGGGCCACGGTGAGGCGGGCGGCCCACCAACAGCTCGAACAAGGTGGAGCCGAGCGAATAGAGATCGGAGCGTCCGTCCAGGCTGGTGACGCCCCGTGCCTGTTCGGGCGACATGTACGCGGGCGTGCCAGACAGCGTCCCCACGGCGCCGCGCGTTGCCACCCCGAAGTCGACCAACACGGGCTCGACCAACAGCTCCGGCCCTCTGCCATCGGCGCCACGCACCGGGCGCAGCAAGATGTTCTCGGGCTTCAGATCACGGTGCACGATGCCGGCTGCGTGAAGGGCACCGAGCGCGTTGGCGCAGCGCGCGCCGAGCTCCACCAGCTGACGGATGCTCGGCTGTTGGCGGGCCGCGAAGTCGCGCAGGCTTCCAGCCGCGAGCCACTCGAGCGCCAGGAAGGGCACGCCCAGATCGGCCAGGATGCCGTCCTCCCAGATCTTGACGATGCCGGGGTGATCGAGCGAGCGCAGCAGCTCGGCTTCGCGCGCGGCCGGGTGGTCGGTCCGCTCGGGATCCCACTGCGTGAACAGCTTCAGCGCCACGGGGCGCTGAAGCACCAGATCGATCGCCTTGTAGACGTGCGCGGTCGCGCCCGCGCCCACCTGCTGTTCGATCAGGAAGCGGCCGCCGACCGGGGCATCGAAGTGCTCGGGGACGCGCACCCGGTCAGCCTAACCCCGGGCCGGTTCGGGGAAAAGCCGGCCCGAGCTCGTCTTACTTGGGCGCGAAGGCGCGCTCGATCAGGTAGTGACCCTGCTCGCCGCTGTTGCCCATCTCGAAGCCGGCAGCGTCCAGGATCGAGCAGGTGTCGTTCAGCATCTCGGGGCTGCCGCACAGCATCAGGCGATCGTTCTCCAGACTGAGCGGGGGCAGGCCCAGATCCTCGAACACGCGTCCGTTGCGGATCAGGTCGGTGATGCGGCCCTCGTTGCGGAAGGGCTCACGGGTGACCGTCGGGTAGTAGAGCAGCTTCTGCTTCACTTCCTCGCCGAAGTACTCGTTGTTCGGGAGCTCGTCGGTGATCAGCTGCTCGTAGGTGAGATCGGCCACGTTGCGGCAGGTGTGCGTGATGACGACCCGCTCGAAGCGCTCGTAGGTTTCCGGGTCCTTGATGACGCTGAGGAACGGCGCCAGGCCCGTGCCGGTCGAGAGCAGCCAGAGCGTCTTGCCCGGCAGCAGGTTGCCAATCACCAGTGTACCGGTCGGCTTGGTGCCGACGAGCAGCGTGTCGCCTTCCTTGATGTGCTGCAGGCGGGAGGTGAGCGGTCCGTTGGGCACCTTGATCGAGTAGAACTCGAGGTGCTCTTCGTGGCTGGCGCTGACCATCGAGTAGGCGCGCATCAGCGGTCGAGCGCCGGCTTCACCCTCGAGGCCAATCATCACGAACTGACCATTCTCGAAGCGGAAGCCCGAGCTGCGCGTCGCCTTGATGGTGAAGAGACTGTCGGTCCAGTGCTCGACGGAGAGGACGCGTTCGTGTGTGAAATTGGCCATGTGTCGCGGGAGGGTGCGGGCGTTCTGCGCAGGGTCGATGGGCGCGGGTCGAAAGGAGCGGCTCGAGGGAGGGGAGCGCGTGAGGCGCTCAGTCACGGGCAGGCCGTCGGGGTGGCGAATTTGATTTTCAACCGGGCCCAAGTCAAGACCGCGCGGGGCATAGATTCCGCCCGTCAGCCGACATTTCCGTGATCGTGGAAGGGAATTCTGCCCGGGGCATCTTTGCTGCGGGGGCGAGCCTGCGGGCTCGGTTCGGAGCCTGCGGGCTCGGTTCGACGAGTGTCGTGGCCGCGTAGCGCGTTCAGGCCGGCGGACGTCGGCTGCGTGGCGCAGTTCGCGCGCGCGTACGCGGAGCGTCCTGATCGTCCAGCTCCGGATCGCGTCGTGGCTCCTCGACGAGCGCACGAGGTTCGAGGTCGGTGACGACGTCACCCTCGGTACGCGCCACGGCGCCTCGCAGGAGGGCGCGCAGCTCTTCGTCATTTCCCTCGAAGGTGCGTTCCACCAGCGTGGCGTAGGCGCGCTGCGCGATGCCCAGGGGACGCCCGAGGTGGGCCGGGCCGAGGCGCGAGAGCTCGAACAGCACGAGCGAGTGCAAGTCTTCGGCGCGCTCGGCCAAAGACGGCAGTCGCACCGATGCTTGGCGACAGCGCCGCTCCAGCCGTTGCGCCAGGGGAGCGCGCTCGTCGCGCGAGACGATCAGACAGAGCTCCTTCGCGCGTGGGTCGTCGGCGATGGAGTCCTGGAGCTCCAACGGGAGCGCGCCGGCCTCCACCAAGAGCAGCGTGCCCGACTGCGCGCGGGTCAAAGGTGAGGTGAGGCGTGAGCCTTCACCTTGCCAGAACGATGGCTCACGTGTGGCTCGTCGTGTGCAGTCCACCACGATCCACGGCGCGCTCACGCTGCCGGCCTGGCGAGCCAGGTGGAGGTGGGCTGCCCAAGGGCGCGGATCGACGCCGGGGGGCGTCGCCAGCTCGATCACCTCGGATCGCGCCAAGGCCTCCAATTCCTGCTGGCAAATGCGTGCGCGCGGGCCATGCCCGGCGGCGCGGAGGATCTCCAGATCCGCCTGCACGTCACCGGCGTGCAGAGTGTCTGCGCCGTCCAGTTCGGCGCGGAGCTGGTCCACGGACAGCAGCGCCGCCTCGGACTCGCGGCGCACGGCCAGCTCACGCTCTCTCGCACGCGCCAACGCGGAGTTGACCGACAGCAGCCCGGTCATTCGCTGCCCCAGGCGCCCGAGGGCCTGCGCCTCTTCGAGCGTGAGGTGGGATCTGCGCTTGCCCTTGGGCATGACCAAGAGCCCCACCTGTCCATCATCGTCGATCAGCGCCGTGGCCGTCTTGGCCCCCCAGCTCTCGAACCAAGCGACGATGGGGCGGACCTGCGGTTCGCGCACCTGGGCGCGCAGCACCGTCTCGTAGCGCAGCGTCAGCTCGGGCTCGGCTGCAGCGAGCTGGTGTACGCCAACCGGGAAGTCGACGTCTTGGATGGTCAGATAGCCGGCCACGTCCACCGAAAGCAGCCCGGACGGTTCGGCGCGAAAGACCTCGGGTCGCGCCTCCCCCTGCGGCTCCGCGGCGCGCAGACAACGCAGCGCCTCGCGCAGCGCGACGTCGGGCTCCGGGGAGAGGGCCGCGTCCATCGCCAGCTCGCTCGCCATCAACCAGCGAGAGCCTTCGGGCCCGAGCGGGCGGGCGAGCGAGCGCGCAGCCAGGCCGACGGCGATGCCGAGCAGCGTCACTTCGACAATCAGCAGGACGGGGCTTCGCGTCGGGTCCATCGCGGCGTGCGCAGCCCACAGCGACAGCGGCGCGCCGAGCAGCGTCAGACCCAGCAAGCCGCGGACGGTGCGGGTGACTCGTGCGGCGTCGGGGATGGCCTTGGTGACGAGCACGCCGCAGGCCGTCGAGAGCAGGCACGCGCCTGCCACACGATCGGCAGGACCGACGCCCACCCAGGCAGCGCCGACGGCGATCAGTGTGCCGGCCAAGCAGAGCGAGAGCGACGCACGGCTTCGATCACCGACGCCCAGCTCCAGTCCGCGCAGCGCCAGCGCGCGCAGTTCGGCGGCCGAGAGCAGCAGCAGGCTGCCCAGCGCAGCGAACAATTGGGCCGTGTCGTAGGCCGAAGGGTCGAGATCGACGTACTGCGGGAACAGCGAGCCCAGCAGCGCCGCCGTGGTCGTGAGGCTCCACAGGCCGAGGGCCACGAAGGTCGCGTCGAGCGAGGCGGCGGCGCGGTGACCACGCAACAGCCCGACCGGCGCCGGCACTCGAGCCACGGCCAACAGCGCTCCGGCGCTCGCCAGCAGTAGGGCGAGCGAGCGAGCAGCCTCGAGTCCCAGGTGACCCGGAGGACCGAAGGCGCTGGCGACGAACAGACCGACGCCCGTGAGCAGCGCGCGCCCAGCCGGTTCGGAGCCGCTCAGCTTTCCGGCGCGGTGACCTCGGTCCCAACGAAGGATGCCCAAGCCCACGGCAACGGGCGAGGCGAGGATGAGCCACGCGACGCCACCGCGCGCCAAGGGGTAGGCCGCCAGTGCCACATAGGCGACCAACGCCATCGGCAGCAGAAAGGTCCGCCTCTCACCGAACATCGCGCGCGACGCTAACGCCCGGTCGGCCCGAGCGCATCCCGCGCGACCGTCGCTGGAGCATTTTCCAGGTAGCGCGGAGGGTTGGCGCTGCCTTCGGGGTGAGGGACAGGTGCAAAAGCAGGCCAGGGGCCGGGCAGCGAGGGCCGCTCGCGCAGCCGGGTCCGTGAAAAAGGCGCTACCGGGTGGGCCTGCGAGTTTCTGCCGGCGGGGGTGCGTGTGGCCTTTACGCAGCGATGGAACCAGCGGACGCTAGTCATGTGACGAGGCCTGCGATGCCTGCGGACGGGAGCCGCACCCAGCACGCTGGGAGGCTCGCTGCCTCGTTCGTCACCGGGAGGCGCCGGTCAGCGGCATCACTCGGGGCAGTCCTTCGTCGGCTCGAGCAAGGTGACCTGGGGATCACGCTCGCGCCGACCTCAACCCTCGAAAAAAGAACCCTTGCTCAACGTGGAGCAGCTGGGTTCGTCAACCCCTGGCTCGGCCGGGGAGAATTCAGTCGAAAGCCGCCTGGATGAAAAAGAACTACGTCCTCGATACGAACGTCCTGTTGCACGATCCGCAGTGTATCTACAAGTTCGAAGACAACGACCTGCTGATCCCGATCTACGTCATCGAGGAGATCGACAACTTCAAACGCGACGCGGGTGAGCGAGGGCGCAACGCGCGCCAGGTGGTCCGCAACTTGGACGCGCTGCGCGAAGCGGGAGGCAGCCTTTCCGACGCGGTTCCGGTCGGTGTCGGCGGCTCGCTGCGCGTGTTCGTGCCGGGGCGCAAGTCCGTGCTGTCGATCGCCCTGAACCCCTCGTCGGGCGACAACGCCATCCTGCAGGCCGCGCTGGACATTCGCGACGGCGCGCCCGAGCGCCCCACCGTGTTCGTCACCATGGACGTGTCGTTGCGCATCCGCGCCGACGCGCTCGGCTTGTCCACGCAGGCCTACGAGAACCAGACCGTCGATCCGGAGTCGCTCGACGCTGCTGTCTACGACCTGACCGTCAGCCAGGCGCAGATGGAGACTTTCTTCCGCGAAGGGCGCGTCGAGGTCGACGCCCCCGACATTCCGGCGAACGGCAGCGTGATGCTGCGTGGACCCGGCGGACAGGATCGCACGGGGCTCGCCCGCTACGAGAAGCAGAAGGGCACGGTGCGCGCCCTGATTGTCCCGCGCGAGGGCGTGGCTGGTATCCGGCCGCGCAATCGTGAGCAGTCTTTCGCGTTGGATCTGCTGCTCGACGACTCGGTGAAGATCGTCACCTTGCTGGGCATGGCGGGTACCGGCAAGACGCTGTTGGCGCTGGCGGCGGGGTTGGCCAAGGTGGTCGAGGACGGCACGTACTCGCGCCTGTTGATCAGCCGTCCGGTGATGCCGCTGGGCCGGGATATCGGCTTCTTGCCCGGTGACGTGGACGAGAAGATGGCCCCGTGGATGCAGCCTCTCTACGACAACCTGGAGTACCTGCTGGTCACGGGCGGCAGCAAACGGCGCGGCAGTCGGGGCTTCGAGGAGCTGCTCGACAGCGGCCAGATCCAGGTCGAGCCGCTCACCTACATTCGCGGACGAAGCTTGCCGCAGCAGTTCGTGATCGTCGACGAGGCTCAGAACCTGACCCCGCACGAGGTGAAGACGGTGGTGACCCGCGCCGGCGAAGGCACGAAGATCGTGCTGACGGGCGACCCCTTCCAGATCGACAACCCTTACGTCGACGAGTCGAGCAACGGTCTGTCCGTCACTGCCGATCGACTCAAGAACGAGGCGCTCGTCGGTCACGTGTTGCTGTCCAGGGGCGAGCGCAGCGAGCTCTCGAACCTGGCCGCAAGCAAGCTGTGATCGGATGAACGAGCAGGCGCTCCTCGGGGCGATCGAAGAACGCCTGCTCGAAGCCGAACGGCGCATCGATCTCTTGGGTCGGTGCACTCCCGGCAATTTCCAGCGCGAACTCGAGCTGGCGCGTGCGGACGTCGCGCGCGCGGTCCAGTTCGAGTACGCGCCGCTTCCCGACTGGAGCCGCGTCAGCGAGCTGTTCGATCGAGCCGAAGAGGCGCTCTCGCGGAATTTCGAGGGCGTGGTCGCGCGTCTGTTGATCGAGCGGATTGGTGAGCTGCGCTGCGAGGTGGGGCTCCTGGACATGCGGGGGCGGCCCGAGCTCAGCGTGTGGGCTCGGCGGCGTTACCCGGCCCATGCGCAGGACGAGGAGGCCGCGCGCCAGCTGGCCGAGGAGTGGTTGGCCGGAGCGGGTGGGGCTGAGTCGGATGGTGCCGGATGGGATGGGGCCGATTCGAATGGGGTCGAGTCGACCTCATCCGAGTCGACCGAAACGGTCGAACTCCTGGAGTTCGCGAGGACCCACCCGAGTGTGTCGGCCTTGGGTGTGAGCGTGTTCGAGCGGGACATGCCGTCGCTCGCGGCCGTATCGGACGAGGCGTTGTTGGTGCGCCGAGGTGCTCGGGTGACTCGGCCCGAGGCGGAGCGCGTCCTGTTGCACGAACTGTACGGACATCTGGCGCCGCGCCAGCGCGCCCGCGCCGAGGGGCCACCGTTCCGCTTGGGAACGCGGGGCTGCTCGGAAGAAGAAGAGGGGCGCGCGCTCCTGCTCGAACAGCGAGCTGGGCTGCTCCTGGCTGCGCGGCGGGTCGAGTTGGCTGCGCGTCACTTGGCCGTCGACTGGACTTGGGACGGGGCGACTTTGGCCGAGGTGAGGGCACGCTTGCAGAGCCGCGGCGTGGGGGCCGAGGTGGCTCTCCGTTCGGGATTGCGTGCGCTGCGCGGCGGTTCGGGTCGGAGCCCGGGGATGGGGCGTGAGCGGATCTATTTGCTGGCGTACCTGCGCGTGAAGCAGGCATTCGAGCAGCGGCCCGAACTGGAACGCTGGTTCGAGCGAGGGCGTCTCTCGCTGTCGGGGATCGCCGAGCTGGAGGCTGCCTCGGAAGCTGCCTCGGAGTCGGCCGCAGCTCAGCCCAGCTCGAAGTCGACGCAGACCGGCGTGTGATCGGACGGCTTGTCCCAGGTACGCGGTGCGCGATCGATGCGCGCGTCTTGCATGCCGTGGAGCACTGGAGCGGAGACGAACAGGTAGTCGATGCGGAGACCGCGGTTTCTCCGGAACGCGCTCATGCGGTAGTCCCACCAGCTGAAATGACCGGGTCCGGGCTCGCGGGCGCGGAAGGCGTCGGTCAGGCCGAAGGCCAGGAGGCGGTCGAGTGCCTCGTGCTCCGGTTTGCTGAAATGGATCTGGTCCTTCATGGCGACCGGATCGAAGACGTCGCCCGGGCCGTGGGCGACGTTGAAGTCGCCGCCCAGCACGATCGGCGTGGATGCCGAGGTGGTGCGCTCCAGCGTGGTGACGAGCCGCGCCAGCCACTCCAGCTTTTCTCCGTAAGCCGGCGAGTCGAGCGACTTGCCGTTGGGGACATAAGCCGACAGCACGCGCACGCCCTGGATGGTGGCGGCGATCAATCGCTTGTCGTCGTCGGGAGCGGCATCGCACAGGCCGATGCTGACGTCGCTGATGGGATGGCGCGCCAGGATGGCGACTCCGTTGTAGGAAGGCTGGCCGGCCCGCACCGTTTCGTAGCCGAGGCGCACGAAGGTATCGAGCGGGAACTCCGCGTCGGTCACCTTGGTCTCTTGGAGGCAGAGCACGTCCGGCCGTTCACTGGACAGCCAGCGCTCGACGTGATCGAGCCGCGCGCGGAGAGAGTTGACGTTCCAGGTTGCGACGCGCATGGGCAGGCTCGAGGGCCCGGCGTCTAGCCCCAGGCCCCTTCGATTTCAACCACGCGTCGGGTGATCGTCGGGGAACGCACTCTGCATCGCTCGAAATGACTGACCGCTCGACGTGGGATGGTCATCTCGGGGGGCGCCCTTGTTCGCGATCCCGAGTGCGGCTAGCAAGGAGCCGTCGTGCAGCTGACCTCGCGTCACCGTCGAGCCTGGAACGTCTGCCGAGCGGCTTTGCTCGTGGGCTTCGTCACGTCCGGGGCCGTCGCACAGGAGGCGCCCGCTGCACCGTCGGCTGGGCCAGCCGATCCAGCGGCACCGGCGGCAGCGTCGGAAACCTCCCCAGCGACAACGGAGCCGCGCAAGCCCGTGGTCGTGATGCCGGTGGTCGATCACTACCAGGCGCCCGTCTATCCGCTCGAAGCGGAGTTGGCCGGCGTTCAGGCATCGGTGCGACTCGCCCTGACGGTCGACGTCGACGGCTCGGTCGCCGAGGCGAAGGTGATCGAACCCGTGGGCTACGGTCTGGACGAGGCCGCGCTCGATGCCGCCAAGTCCTTGCACTTCGCGCCGGCTACGGTCGACGGCACGCCGCGCAAGGTCCGCATCGAATATCGCTACGACTTCGCGCCCGCTTCCGCGGCTTCGCCGGAGGCCGCCAGCGAGCCGAGTCCGCCTGCCGAGACGATCAGCGTGGGCAACCTGGCAGGTCGGGTCGTCTTGGGGGCGAACGACTCGCCTCTGCCGGGGGTGGCGGTTCGCATCAGCGACGATCGTCGCCACGAGTGGGAGGTCCGTACCGATGCCGACGGTCGTTGGCAGGTGGAGGGGCTGCCCGCCGGTCGCTATCGCATCGACGTCGCCGCCGAAGGCTTCCGTCCGGTGCGGGCGACCGAGCTGGTCGAAGCGGGCCACGCCACCGATGTCCTCTACCGCTTGGCTATCGCCACCACCGAGCTGGAGGTCGTGGTCGAAGGCGAGCGTCCGCCGCGCGAGGTGACCAAGCGCACCTTGGAGCGGCGCGAAATCTCGCGCATCCCCGGCACGTCCGGCGATGCAATCCGTTCCATTCAGAGCTTGCCGGGTGTGGCCCGCCCGCCCGGCCTGGCAGGCCTGCTGATCGTGCGCGGCTCGGCACCCGCCGACACCGAGACCTTCGTCGACGGCAGCAATGTGCCGCTGATCTATCACTTCGGCGGGTTGTCGAGCGTGGTCCCGACGGAGTTGCTCGACAAGATCGACTTCTACCCTGGCAACTTCTCGGTCCGCTACGGTCGCTTGACCGGCGGCGTGGTCGACGTGGCGCTGCGCAAGCCGAACACGGATTGCTATGGCGACTACGGCGAGGTGACCGGCAAGAAGGGCTGCTACCACGGTATGGCGCAGGTCGATCTGATCGACGGGCGGCTCATGCTGCAGGGCCCACTGCTCGGCGCCAAGGACTGGAGCTTCGCGGTCGCGGGTCGACGTAGCTGGATCGACACCTGGCTGAAGCCGGTGCTCGAGGGCGCCGGTTCGAGCGTGACTTCGGCGCCGGTCTACTACGACTACCAGGCCATCGTGGAGCGGAACAAAGGGCCCGGCGACAAGCTGAGCTTCCGCTTCTTCGGTTCCGACGATCGCTTCGAGACCATCATCAACAGCCCTTCCGCTTCCGATCCCGGCGTCGGTGGGCAGGTCCGCTTCGCCACATCCTTCTATCGAGGTCAGATCCTCTACAAGAAGGACCTGACCAAGGCCGTGTCGCTCGACAGCATGCTGTCCGTCGGTGGTCAGGTGATCGATTTCGGGCTGGGTGGCAACTTGAAGCTCAAGATCGAGACCATCCCGATCGTGATGCGCAGCGAGCTCGGGTTCCGCCTGCACGAGACGACCAAACTGAACGTCGGCCTGGATTTCTTGGCCGGTCCGTTCGACGTCGAGGTGCGCGCCCCGCCGCTGCCTCGCCCAGGCGAAGCAGCTCAGGGCCCGCTCGCCACCACCCCACCGCGCGAGACCTCTGCCACGGGCTTCAGCTTTCGCCCCGGTTGGTACGCCGACGTGGAGTGGGTGCCGAGCAAGCGCTGGCGCGTCGTTCCCGGCGGCCGCGTCGACTACGCCCAGGACACCGGACACGCCGACATCAGTCCACGGCTCAACGCCCGTTACTGGCTGGTCCACCCCGATGATCGTTTCTGGGGAGGGCAGCCGCTCAAGACGGTGCTGAAGGCAGGCGTCGGCAAGTTCAGTCAGCCGCCGGCGTTCCAGGAGACGGACCCGGTCTTCGGCACGCCTGGCCTCTATTCGAACCAGGCCATCCACTACGCCGCTGGCGTGGAGCAGGGTCTGTCGAGTCAGATCGAAATCTCGGTCGAGGGCTTCTACAAAGATCTGTACGGCTCGGTGAGCCGTTCACCGAACCAGTTCGGCGCCTACAGCTACGGCAACCAGGGGAGCGGCCAAGTCATCGGCTTGGAGACGCTGCTCAAGTACAACCCGGACGGCCGCTTCTTCGGTTGGATCGCCTACACCGTGAGCGAGAGCTTGCGGCGCAACTGCCAAGATCTGCTCGATCCTGCCTGCGATACCTACCGCTTCCAGTACGATCAGACGCACAACCTGATCATCCTGGGCAGCTATCGCCTGGGCGATGGTTGGGAGTTCGGCGCTCGTTTCCGCATCGTCAGCGGTCCGCTCACGACACCCAAGGTTCCGGCGCCTGCGCTTCCGGGCATCTACTCGGGCGACGCAGGTACCTACCTGGCCGTCGACGGTCAGGCATTCAGTGAGCGCCTGCCGCTCTTCCACCAGCTCGACGTCCGCATCGACAAGCGCTGGCAGTTCCGCACCTGGCGCCTCAACACCTACGTGGACGTGCAGAACGTCTACAACCACGCCGCCGTCGAGGCCTACGTCTACAACTACGACTACAGCCAAAAGGCCTACCAGACTGGTCTGCCCTTCCTGCCAAGCTTCGGCGTGCGAGGAGAGTTCTGATGCGACGCACTGCCTGGCCCCTGTTCGTTCTCCCCGCCGCGCTACTGTTCGCAGCCTCCTGCGGCCCCGAGCTGGACTCGATCGCTTCGCTCGAGACACTCCGCATCATCGGTCTGCGCAAGTCCGCGCCCTACGCCCGCCCTGGCGAGACGGTGAAGCTGGAGCTGCTCTGGGAGGACGGCGCCTCGCCCACGGCGGCTAGCCCCATCGAACGCTTCATTGGCTTCTGGTGCGTGAACCCTCCGGGCGATCTGTTCGGGCAATGCCTCACGCAGATCCCGACCATTCAGCCTCAGTTCGTCTTCGATGGGGACGAACTCGACATCACCATGCCGACCAACGCGGTTCGCCCTGCGCCCGATGGCTCAGGCGCTCCGCCCTACGGCATTGCCTTCGTTTTCTACGGCGTCTGCGCCGGCCACCTCACAATCGACGGTCAACGACCGAGTGGCCTGGGCGGCGCGCTCCAGGGTGGCGGTGGCGCATTGGGCGGCGGCGCGTTCGGCCTCGGCGGTGCGTTCGATGGTGGCTCGGCCTCTCTGGTTCCCAGCTGCGTGGACGACGACGGTAACGAGCTCGGCTCCAAGGACTTCGTCGTCGGATACTCGGCCATCTACGCCTACGACACCTATCGCAACGCCAACCCGATCCTCACCGGCTTTCGCGTGAACGGACAGGACGGCGTGCTCGATTGTCTGAACGACGAGTGCGTAGGGCGCCCCTTCACCGTGCCCGAGACAAGCGATTGCCCGAGCGGCGCGATCTGTGTCGACACGTGTGAAGACGATGGCGCCGTCACCTGCCCCCCCATTGCCATCGACCCAATCATCGATCCAGCGAGCGCCGAACCCGACGACATCGCGCGCGAGGCGTATGGCGAGGACCTCGATGAGGGCCTGTGGGTGAGCTACTTCACCGATCGCGGCGGACTGGCCGAAGAGGTTCGTCTGGTGAACGACGCGAGCACCGGCTGGGCCGAGGATCCGGGGACGGACTTCTTTGCTCCCAAGGAGCCAGGCCCGGTGCGTATGTGGGCGGTCGTCCGTGACAGCCGGGGCGGCGTGGCTTGGCTGCGTTTGCCCGTCTACGCGCGCTGAGACAGCTGGCAGCAGCGCAGCCGGTCAGCGCGCACTCCAGACGCGAGGTCCGCTGACCACCTCGTTGCCGTATTGAGGGGGAGGCGCCGCATGAGAGGGCGGAGCTTCTGGCGAGGACGGAGCCTCGTGACTGCCCGGAGTGTCGCCTCTGGGAGACAGCAAGGGCGCACGTTCCGCTCGCCGTTCCGTGGGAGTTTGCGCCGCGTTGCCGGTGCGGGCCGAACAACCCAGGGCCGTCAGCAGTAGCAGCGCCGCGACGCAGGCAGCAAATGGGCGGACTGGCCCTGAAGGGCCGAGTCGAGCGAACGAATCGGTCCTGCGGACGCAGCCAGTCCGAATGGCGCAAGAACGAGCCAACACGCGTACCTCCACGCGGCGCTCGACCTACGTTGCGAGGAGCACCCCGCAATTCCAGTCTGACACGGGAATGGCGGGGTGCCAGGTGCTCTCCTCGAAAGGGCGTGCCGTTACCTCACTCGCAGTGCTTGTTTGGCTCGTGAGGGGGGACCCTCACTCGCAGTGCTTGTCTGGCTCGTGAGGGAGACCCTCACTCGCGGTGCTTGTC
>DATIDO010000434.1:0-4280 GCA_035456245.1 Polyangiaceae bacterium | reverse complement strand
GGCCCGAGCGGCGGCGCGCTCGTCGAGGCTCCCTACGATCTGGTGCGGCAGATGCGGGCCAGCGTGCTCGTCCTGGGGCCCCTTTTGGCGCGCCACGGTCGCGCCAAGGTCTCGCTCCCGGGCGGCTGCGCCATCGGCTCGCGTCCGGTCGACCAGCACCTGAAGGGGCTGGAGGCGCTGGGCGCGACCATTCGCGTCGAGCACGGCTACATCGAGGCGGAGGCCAAGCGGCTGGTCGGGGCGGAGGTCGTGTTCGACCTGCCCACCGTCACTGGCACCGAGAACGTGATGATGGCAGCGGCCCTCGCCAAGGGGCGCTCGACCCTGGTCAACTGTGCCTGCGAGCCCGAGGTCGAAGAGCTGGGACGCATCCTCAACAAGATGGGCGCCCGCGTCGATGGCGCCGGCACCCAGGTGATGCACATCGAGGGAGCCGACGAACTCGCGCCTTTCGATCACGCGATCATCGCCGACCGCATCGAAGCCGGCACGTTCATGGCCGCCGTCGGCCTGGCGGGTGGCGACGTGCTCCTTTCCCAGGCGCCGCTCGATGATCTCGAGCCGGTCGTGGTGAAGCTGCGCAAAGCCGGCCTGCACATCGAGCGGGAAGGCGAGGGCGTGCGTGTGGCCCGCGAAGGCCGTCTCAAGGCCGTCGACGTCACGACCGCTCCGCACCCCGGCTTCCCCACCGACATGCAGGCGCAGTTCATGGCCATGATGTGCCTCGCCGAGGGGCGCTCGGTGCTGACGGAGACCATCTTCGAGAACCGCTTCATGCACGTCCCCGAGCTGATCCGCATGGGCGCCAACATCGAGACCCGCAACAAGACCGCCTTCGTCGAAGGCGTGAAGGTTCTGTCGGGTGCCTCGGTCACGGCCACCGACTTGCGCGCCAGCGCCTCGTTGGTCATTGCCGGCCTGGTGGCGGAGGGGGAGACGACGGTCCGCCGCGTCTACCACCTCGACCGCGGCTACGAGTCGATTGAAAAGAAGCTGGGCGGCGTCGGCGCCGACATCGAGCGCATCACCCTCGAGGGGACATGAGCCGCCCGCTGACGATCGCCATCCCCAAGGGGCGCGTGAGCCAGCAGCTGGCGCCGCTGCTCGAGGCCGCCGGCATCGGGACCAAGAACCTGTTGGCCGATGATCGTCGGCTCGTGCGCGACAGCGACGACGGTTCGGCCAGGTTCCTCTTGCTGAAGCCCGACGACGTGCCGACCTACGTCGAGTACGGCGCAGCCGATCTGGGCATCAGCGGTCGCGACGTGCTCTTGGAGCGACGTTACGATCTCTACCAGCCACTCGATCTGGGCATCGGCCGTTGCACCATGGCCGTGGCCGGCCCGGCGGGAGCCAAGATTGGCGCACGCCCCCGTGTAGCGACGAAGTTTCCTCGCATTGCCGGCGAGCACTTCGCTCGTCGCGGCGTGCAGGCCGAGATCATCTACGTCGGCGGTTCCGTGGAGCTGTCGCCGCTCGTCGGTCTCAGCGACGTGATCGTCGATATCGTCGAATCCGGCGCGACCCTGCGCGAGAACGACCTGCACGTGATGGAGCACATCTGCGACATCTCGAGCGTGCTGGTGGCCAATCGCAGTCTCTACAAGCTGCGCCACCGCGAGATCGCCCCGCTGATCGAGAAGCTGGCCGAAGGCGTCGCGCGCCGCGCCTGAGCGGCCGCGATCGAGCGGCCCCCGCGCTACTGGCCTGTTGCTGCTGCCCCGAGGCTGCTGGCATGTCGGGCGCCTGCCGCTGGCAGGTCGCTCGACCGCGTCGTGGTCCCGCATGAATTCCCTGCCACGAACGTTGGCACGTCCTTGGCATTCCTCCCCACCAACGAGCCGGAGTTCGGCCGTTTTGGAAGTGGAAGAGGAAGAGAGAGAACCATGGACGCAAGCAAGATGAAGTATGTCTACGTGATCACCGGCAAGGGTGAGCGCAAGTTCTGGCACAAGGTGGGGGTGGCCTTCGTGAATCGCGATGGCTCCCTGAACTGCAAGCTGGACTCGCTGCCCGTCGACGGGGAGCTGCACATCCGCGACGTGCCGGCGCGGGAGGATGGGAAGGACGAGACTGCCCCCAAGCTGGCGGCGGTCGGAAGCTGACGGCACCATGTCGGCGAACCAGGGAGGCGGTCCGAAAAGGGCTGCCGAGGAACGGGTCATCGATGCACCTGGTGGGGAGGGGGTCTCGCTCGAGCGGGGCCCTTCTTTCTCCCTCTGGGAGAGGCTCTGCCGATCTCGCGCGTTCGCTTGGACGGCGCGCGCCGAGGTGCGTGTTTGGTTCTCGCCGTTGGCGCGGTTGACGGCTCTCGTCGCCGGTCTTTCGTGTGTGGCCATGTTGGGTCACGCGGCGGAGCGGGCGGCGCGCCATGGGGCGCCCTTGCCGCCCGAGGTCGGGCACGAGGCGGCCGCGTTGATCTCGCCGAGTCGAAGCGCGGGGGCGCCGGGCGGGCAGATGGGAGCACAGGGCGGGCCGGCGGGGGCAGCCGAGCCACGAGCTCCTCGGGCGGCGGGTGACGAGGCGCGCGCTGGTCATGGGGCGAGTGCGGATTCCGGGAGCGCTCGTTCTGCGAGCGGGCCTCGCGCCGGGAGTCAGTCGGAAGAGGGCGTATCGGCTGCTGCGGCGCCACCTCCGTGCGCGGTCGGTCCGGGCTCGATGGGCTCGGGCTCGGTGGGCTCGGGCTCTGGTTCGGCGGGAGCTGCGCTGGCCACGGGTGCTGCGGGGGCGGCCTCACCCGGTGCGGCGGCTGTCGGTGGCGCGGGGGCGCTGACGGCCGACGGCAAGCTGGTCCTGAACGAGGCCCAGCTCGAGGACTTCCGTCGGCTCCCGGGCGTGGGAGAGAAGCGCGCTCGGGCGCTGCTCGAACTACGGGAAAAGCTGGGCCGTTTTCGACGCATGAGCGATCTGCTCCGGGTGAAGGGGATCGGACCGCGCAGCTTGAAGAAGTTCGCCGAGGTGGCCGTGGTGGATCGCCCGGCGGTGGGCGCGCCCTGAGCGAATGGCCGAGCTCGAGCTCGGGGTTGCCAGGGCGCGTCGCGTCGCCCAGCGTAAGCGGGTGAGCTCCGGGCGAGGTGAAACCGAGGTCGACCGGCGCCGCCTGCTTCGCACGCTGGGCGGCGCAGCGGGGCTCGTGGCTTGGCCCAGTGGGACTTCCTGGGCCGCGACGGACGCCGTGCCGTACGTGGAGGCAGATTGGCTCGCCCGTCCGCCCGAAGGCTTTCAGCCGCTCGACTTGCCGGGTGTGGTGACCAAGGCCGAGGCCCGCGGGGATTTCGGCTCGATCATGCAGCCGAACCGACTCTGGCCGCGGGCCGACATCGCGCGTCGCTTGCTGGAGCGCGTCCTGACCGATCTCACCGGTGCGCCTTCGCTCTCCGCAGCCATGCGTCGCTTCGTGCACCCGCGCGACGTGGTCGCCATCAAGGTGAACGGCATAGCAGGGCAGAACGGCTACACGATGGCCGTCAACTTCGAGCTGATAGCTCCGCTCGTCGAGGCGCTGCTCGAGATCGGCGTCGCGGCCGACAAACTCACCATCTACGAGCAGTTTCCCGCTCACTTGGCGGGTACCAGGGTGAACGTCGCCGCGTGGAAATTGCCGGAAGGGGTTCGGACGGCGACCCACGACAACAAAGACCACGTCATGCCGCGCATTCCCGTCTACCGGAACGTGCTGACGCGCTACTGCCGAGTCTTCACCGACGCGACCGCCGTCATCGACCTGACGATGATGAAGGAGCACCACATCTGCGGCATCACCGGTGCGATGAAGAACATCACACACGGCACGATCGACAACCCTCATCATCACCACGACAACCAGGCCAGCCCGCAGATCGCGCTGCTCTACGGGCACCCGATCGTGCAGAGTCGAGTGCGGCTCCACGTGGCCGATGCGTTCAAGATCATCTACGACAAGGGGCCGCTCGACGAAGATCCTCGCATGCGCGTTCCCCACGGCGCGGTCTACGCATCCACGGACGCCGTCGCGCTCGACACCATTGCCTGGCAAGTGATCGAAGCGGAGCGGAAGCGTCGGGGGGGAATGACGCTGGAGCGCGCGGGGCGGAAGCCGCGCTACCTGGAGCGGGCGGCCGAGCTGGGTGTAGGCGTCCACGACCCCAACCTCATCCGCTTGAAATCGGCCACTATTTGAGGGGTAGGGAGGAAGAGGAGTCTGCTTGCGTAGTACCCACGTGCCCTTCCGTCCGCTCCTCGTCGCCCTGCTGGCCGCCTCGCTCGGGGTGAGCGGGTGTGTGCGCAAGAAGCCCGCCACG
>DATIDO010000433.1:0-3510 GCA_035456245.1 Polyangiaceae bacterium | reverse complement strand
CCGGGAAGGGGATGAAGCCACCCATGCTGGACACGTTGACGATGTGAGCTTCGGGCCGCTCCAGCAGGTGCGGGAGGAGGCTCTTCGTCATGTAGAGCGTGCCGTAGAAATTCACGTTCATGATGCGCTCGACCTTTTCGTAGTCGAGCACGCTCACGTTCACGAACGGCTGGATGATGCCGGCGTTGTTGATCAAGCCGTCGACCGCGCCATGTCTCGCGATCACCTCGGAGGCGAAGGCCTCCACCTCGGCGCGCGAGGCGATGTTCACGCGGTGGGTGGTGACCCGCTCCGGGCCCGCCTGCTTCGCCGTCTCCAGCATCCCGGGCTCCTGGATGTCGACGACGGCCACGCGCGCGCCCTTTTGGACGAGCTGAATCGTGAGGGCCCGACCCATGCCGCTGCCCCCGCCAGTGACCACGAAGACCTTGTCGCGGACTTTCATCTGCGCACTCTTCCTTTCGAGCGGGTGGTGTCAGCCATTGTAGCGCGCATCTCGGGTGCGGCACGCCGAAAAGGGGAGCCGACGAGCGGCCGAGAGATGTACGGTAGTCTCCAGCACACCATGAAGACGCAATACTTCACGGCGACGAGCCTCGACGGTTTCTTGGCTACCGAGGACGACTCGCTCGACTGGCTGTTCCCACTCGGCGACCCACAGGAGTCGAGCTACCCCGAGTTCATCGCCGAGATCGGTGCGCTCGCCATGGGCTCGAGCACCTACGAGTGGATGCTGAATCACGCAGCCGAGGTGACCGCGGAGGTTGGGTCGCCTTGGCCGTACACGCAGCCCACCTTCGTGTTCACGAGCCGCCAGCTCCCGCGCATCGACGGCGCGGACATCCGCTTCGTTCGGGGGGACGTGCGCCCCGTCCACGCGGCGATGCAGGCCGCGGCCGAGGGAAAGAATCTCTGGATCGTCGGAGGGGGAGAGCTGGCTGGACAGTTCTTCGATGCCGGGCTGCTCGATGAACTCATCCTGCAGATCGGCGCCGTGACGCTCGGTCGCGGGAAGGCTCTGTTTCCGCGCCGCGCGCTCAGTCCGACCTTTCGCCTCTCGGCCGTTCGCCCCATGGGCGCCACCATGGTCGAGCTACGCTTCGACGTGCAGCATCCTGCTACGGATCGGTAGGGCAGGGCTCACTCGTAGCGCAGGGTGAGGTCGGCAGGGCGCTTCGCTGGGGCGCGATGGGAGTAGCCGACGGCTCGGTCGAGTCGCGCAAGGCCACCAACGGATAGTCGACGATCGTAACGCCGTCGGCCACGGGCAGGCGGACGCTCTCGAGTTGTTCGGCCAGACAGCGACCGAGCTCGGGATCGCTCACGCCTGCCGCTTCGAGCCAGGTGAGCCGCACGCTGCCTTCCGGCTCGACGCGGAGTCGGATACCGATGGTCGTATCGCTGTCGCTTTCTGCGACTCGCTCGACGCACGCTCGCACGCCCACGAAGCGGGGCTGGAGCGCGCGACCGATCGCGGAGACGGGCAGTGCACCTCGGACGACCAGGCCGGCTTGGACGATGCGACGACCCACCGCGGGTCCGCCGGCGCGCAGCTCGACGCCCTTGGCAATCCCGCCGGGGCTCCCTGCCTTTCCCAGGCCGAGCTCACCCTGGTTCGAGTCCAGCGCGTCGCCCCACAGGGCGCCTACGTCGTCGCGCTGGTCGGAGCCTTCCGAGCTGTCGCGCCCCCAAGGCGCCGACGGAGCCGCGCTTTGCCCGACGCGAGTGTGGGGGCGGATAGGTTGCGCCGAATCGAGGGGGCCGGGCATCGGCTCGTCCCCTCCGATTGGCCAACGCTCCAGGTGCGGATCGGGATTGTCGCTCGGACCGGCCACGCTGTAGCGCCCGTCGGTCGGGCGGAGCTGCGGCTCGCCGAGGGTGGCCTGGCCGCAGCGCGTCGTGCCGGCCAGAGAAATGAGTTGGCTCTGCGGCTCGGCTGTCCAGCGGACGAGGTAGGAGGGGGCAGGGTGAGGCAGATGGTCGAAACCCCGGTCGAGTGTGGGCGCGGCGGCAGGCATCGCCACGGTTACCGCCGGGGCTCGTGGCGCCGCCGCGAGTGGGCTGGTGATCAGCGCAGCGAGGCAGGCGAGACCCCAGCTCGAGGTAGGCCAGCGGTTTGCGCGACGGGTCGAAGCCCAGATCCGAACTTCCAGATCGCCGACGTGTAGCTGGTGGTGCTCCCCGGCCAGGAGGCGTCGCCAGCTGGGCGCCTTCGACGACGGATCGCTCAGCCAGGGCACGCCAGCCAGGAAGCGAACCAGCGTGGACGTGTCGATTCCGGCTCGGATCGGCCGGTCGCTCGCCTCGAAGTCCTCCACCCCGAGGACGTAGTCCCCCCAGGACAGCTGCATCGAGACCACCCACCGCACGCTCACCTTTCCTGCTACGCGCCCAGCCGGCTTCCCTTCCCGGGATCGCGACCCAGGTTAGACTCCAGCCATGCGCGCGCCCCGAGGGAGCCAGATCCACCCCATCGACGCGCTCGCTGCGTCCTTGGTGGTGCTCGGCTGCTCCGCGAGCGTCACGCCCGAGCCTACCGCCCGGCCTGCTCGGCAGGCCCCTCCGTCGGAGTCGGCAGCGCCCCACCAGCATTCGCCCCACCAGGCCGCTACGCCGCCCCTCATCGAGCGCGTCCCCAACCCGGGCGCAGATCCCTCACTCACGGTGAGGAACGACTTCCCGATCCCTCAGCACGTCTTCGTCGACTGGGTTCATCGGGGCGAGCTGGAGCCGAAAGGGACTCGGACCTTCGAGCTGACGGCAGGTACGCACACCGTGACCTGCGCCGACTCGAGCGATCCGGATCGCAATCCGCTCACCATCACCGAGAGCTTCGACGCAGGCTACGCCTATTCGTACGTCATCGTGCCGCGCTGACGACGGGCCCGCGCACTTCGCTCCGGTCGGTGCGCGCGGGCCCGATGGGCATCAGTCAGCGGTGGTGGGGGTGCACCACAGGCCGTTGTCACACCACGGTGCGTTGTACGAGCTGTAGCTGCCGCAGCTCGAGTTGGAGACGTTGCCCAAGTAGAGGCCATACTCGAACTCGCGGGTGGACGAAGGCGAGGCGTCGTCGTTCACGCCCACCATGAAGTCCAGGCCGATGACCTTGCTCGCCGTCATGGGCGCCACGGCGTCGGGCCAGGGGTAGAAGATCTCGATCTCGTAGCCGTCCGAGACCTGGCGGGTCGCCGATTCGAAGCCGGTCGTGGACCACGGCACGGAGAGGCGACTGCTTCCCGCGTACGAGCCTGCCTTGGGGACGAGGAAGATCTGCTGCGGCTCGCTCGGGACGTCCGCCGCCTTGATGTAGGCGGTCGAACCCGAGAGCAGGGGGCTGCCACCGGCCGGCTCGGCTCCCTGGATGAAGAACTGCACGTTGTCGCCCTGGTACTCCATGCTGGGCTCTTCCACACGCAGCACCGGATCGACGACGTGGACGTGGGCGTGCAGTCCGGTCGCCGACCAGGCGACCTTGAAGCGCGCCTGGGAGTTGGTGGTGATGGTGCT
>DATIDO010000432.1:0-8320 GCA_035456245.1 Polyangiaceae bacterium | reverse complement strand
GGCTCCCGCCGAATGAGCGAGCCGCGAGGCATCTCGGACCGCCTGGCCCTGTTGCTGGCCCAATGGTTCGGCAGTGGTCTCTCGCCCAAGGCGCCTGGGACCGTGGGATCCTTGGCCACCATCCCCCTCTACTGGCTGCTGCGCGACGCGCCACTGCCCCTGTACCTGGGCGCCGTTGCCGTCTCGATCGCCCTCGGCATCTGGGCATCCGGCAGGGCCGCAGCTCTGCTCGGCGACGACGATCCGCAGTCCGTGGTCATCGACGAGGTGGCAGGCGTGTTGATTGCGCTCGGTTTCGTGCGCGGCTTCTGGCCGCTGGAGCTGATGGCTTGGCTGCTCTTTCGCGCCTTCGACATCACCAAGCCCGGCCCCATCGATCGGGTCCAATATTTGACGCCCGCTGGCGTCGGTATCATGGCCGATGACGTGCTGGCCGGTCTGCTTGCCGGCATCGTCGCCCTCGGCCTCGGCTACTTGCCGCTGTTCTGATCTGCGCGTCTTCAGCGCTTTTTCTTCGCCGCTTCGACGGCCTCGTCACTCATCAACGTTCCGCAGAAGGTGCGGCACTTCGTGGTGGTGCAGCCGCAAGTCGGATCCTTCTTCTTCTTTTCCAGCAGGTCGCGCATTTCCTTCACGCTGATGCCAGCGAGGCGCTCCACGCGCTTCATGTCCCAGCCTTCTTTTTGCTGGTGCGGGGTGAGCGGCTCGTTCTCGGCACCGTCGGCGTCCGAACAGCAGCGGAAGCCCAGGTAGTAATAGTAGAAGCCCTCGTCGTGCGTGTAGATCTTGGGCCGACACTGGTTGCGCACGCCCTTGTACCAAGGGCCACCGGTGGTGACGCTCTCGTACTTGCCGCGACGCTCGAAGGTCTCACTCGCCACGATCTCGTCGGTATTGCCCGGTAGATCGTAGACCCCGTACTCCCCGACGCACTCGGGCTCGCCGTTGGGCTTGGCCTGGTAGAGGCGCCGCAGCTCGATGGGATCCCGCGCGGCCACCTTGGTCATGTTGGGCGCGTCCCACTCCAGATCGCCGTGGCACTTCTTGGTGTCGCGGTCGTAGCCGTAGGGGAATGGCTTTCGCTCGGGCCCCTCACAAGCGAGGGTCCACTCGCTCTCGGTGCAGAGGCGCTTGCCGACCGCCACACACTTCACCTGCGCTTGGTGATAGCGATTCATCACCTCGGGCATCGCGCCCTTCACGTTGGGCCAAGTGTAGGGATCGATGCAGTAGCGCTTCTTCACCAGCTTGCCCTTGCAAGCCGACTTTCCCTCCGCGAACTTCTCGCAGACGCGCTTCTTGTTCTGCTCGGCGTACCATTCCTCCTGGCACTCGTGCTCCACGACATCCATGTCGGGCGCGCCCATGCCAGCAGTGTTGCCGTGCTCGTCGGGCTGATGCGGATTGGAGGCAACGGTGCAGTAGTCGCCCTCCACCAGGACCATGTCATCGGGACAGGACTCGGGCCCCTCGTCTTCGTCCGCGGCGGGTTTGCCGGTCGGCGCCGCGGCAGCGCCGGGTTTACCGGCCGCCGCGGTAGCGCCGGGGCGAGCCGCGCTGGAAGCAGGAGCGCCGGTCCCCGCAGAAGCTGCGGAGCCGGCGCTGGACGACTGCTGGGGGGCGGGGGGTGGCTTCTTGGCAGCCGCGCTACAGGACGAGGCCAGCAGCAGCGACACCGAACCAGCCACGATGAAGAGGGGGAGCGAGCCGACGCGGAGTGAACCGAGGCGGAGCGAGCCGACGCGATGGCTGCGCGACCCTGCACCGAGATCTGGTTGCGCGGGGGAGTGCATGCCCCCCCTCTACCCTCATTCGGCCGGTTCGGGAAAGGCCGGAGGAGCCATTTCTCGATCGTGGACCGGAGCCGGATAGCGCATGCGCTGCGGCGAGGTCATCTGGATGATGCCGACTGCGGCGAACAGACGGATCGCGACGTAGGCCGGATCGATCTCGAACCAACGAGCCGCGAAATTGGGGGCCATGCCGAACTTGTGGTGGTTGTTCTGGAACAGCTCACCGCAGGTCAGGAAGTCGAACGGCAAGGTGTTGCGCGACGCGTCGCCATTCTGGAAGTTCTGGTAGCCGTACTTGTGGCCGCCCCAGTTCACGATCGCGCCGTGGATGGGCCCCATGAGGAAGTGAGCGGGCAGGAGGAGGTACCACCAGGCGCTGGGCGCGAAGGCCACGTAGAACGAGACGTAGGCGGCGCCCCAGGCGATGCGCGCGAACCAGTTCTGTCCGAGCTTGTCGAGCGCTGGCCAGGAAGGCACGCCACCGTCGAAACGCTTGTCGGGCTGCACCCGATTGTAGGCGAAGCCGTCGTACATGTGCTTGGTGTGCAGCATCATGGTTGCAGCGTTCTTGAAGAACAGCGGCGAGTGCGGATCCTTCTCCGTGTCGCTGTAGGCGTGGTGCATGCGATGCAGAATCGCGTAGCCACGGGGGTTCAAGAAGCTGGACCCCTGGCTCACGTAGGTGAGCAGGAAGAAGAAGCGCTCCCAACCGCGGCTCATCGTGAACATGCGATGCGCGCCGTAGCGGTGGAGGAAGAACGTCTGACAGAACACCGACAGCTGCCAGTGCACGACGAAGAAGACCAGGATGTAGGCCATGTGGGCCGGGAAGCTAGCGGAGGGCTGGGTAGAGGGGCGTCAGGGTTCCGTCATTTGTCAGCGTCTCGCCCGCTAGTCGCGCGACGCCAAACCGCAGCCGGGAAGCCAAACGGGCCGCTTCCTCGGAACCGATGGGACGTACGGTACGCACCTCGGTGACCCTCAAACCCAGCTTCGCGAACAACTGAGCCGCGGACTCGGAGGCCCCCTCCATGCGGTTCCACTGGAACGGTGCGCCCTCGGTCGCCTCTTCGAAAGCCGCAGTCTGCCCCTCGGCTCCTACCTGGGCCCGCAGCTCGAGCTCGATAGGGTCGTTCGACGCGCTCCCAACGGCCGCTGGGACTCCTGCCGGGGCCCCCAGCCAGACCACACCCTCGACTCCACTCCTGCCGTCGGCCGAGTCAGTCCCTTCGACCCCGAAGACTCGACGCGCGCGCGACTCCGAGAGCTCATCGACGGAGAAGAGCGCGATGCGCACGCTGCGCTCGAAGTGCGCACCTCGAAGCGCCCGCGCCAACTCCAAGAGGAGCGCGATCCGCTCCGAGCTCCCGCTCCCCTCTGCGCCCGCCGTGTCGTAGCGCGATGCGATGACGATCCGCTGATCGCCCCGACTTCCACCGGCAAAGCCAGCAGAGAGATCGATGATGGCGATCTCTCCGTCCGTGGCGCCTTGGCGCACCGCCTCGACCCCCATCGCCTCGAGCTCGTGCACCAGAAAGTCTGCCGTGTCCGCCAGCTCCCAAGGATGAGCGCGGTCCCTGGAAGCCAGCGCACCATTCAACTTCCCTAGATAGGCATCGATGCGGACGCGGCTCGCCCGCTCGTCCTCGGTGAGTTCGGGCCAATCATGGGGTGGCGCGACCGCAGGAACCTCGGCGGGCGCCGCCGCCGATGCGGGCGCGTGGGCGGGAGCGCAACCGAGCTGCCACAGCGAGGCCACCAGAACGACGCTCCATCCAAGCCGTGCCGCCACCCGCCTCGCCTGCCCCTTGACGCACCAAGCCATGTGCGTGCGAACCTACGACATGAGCGGCGCGTTGCCAGCTGCATCGTCCAGCGAGCTGCCTGGCCGTGGACGGCGTTGGGAGTGGGTGGCAGCACTGTGGACCTGCCTGGTGTACGCCCTGGCGGTCCGTGCGGGTTCCATCACCGACGATGCGACTCTGCTGTTCGACAACCCGCTGATGGCAAACTCCGCGGGGTGGCGGAGCCTGCTGTCGTCCGACATCGCTGGCGACGCTGCGGTGACCCAATACTTCCGGCCGCTACCCCTGCTCACGTTCTGGTTGCAGTTCCGCGTGGGCAGTTCGCTCGGTGTCTTGCATGCCGGCAACGTCGTGCTGATGGCCGGGGCAGCCGCCGCGCTGGTCCATTACCTGAGGCAGCAATGGCCAGCGCTCTCACCACTAGCCGCTCTTGCGCTCGCTTGCGCCTGGATAGCCCACCCGCTGCAGAGCGAAGCCGCCACGTGGCTCTCGGGCCGCTTCGACGCCTGCCTGCTGCTGTTCTCGGTCTTGTCGCTCGGCGCAAATCTGCGCCCCGAGCGGCGCTGGCTGACGCCCCTGGCTCTGGCCCCCGCGCTGCTTTCCAAAGAGTCTGCGGTGGTCTTGGTGCCCGTGCTCCTCGCACAGGATTTCGTCGGTGCCCGCCGGCTCCGAGAAGAACTGCCCAAGTACGCCGCGCTAGCCGTGCTCGTCCTCGGGTATTTCTCCCTTCGGCATGCCGTCGGCGTTGCGAGTTCGAGCGTGCTGTCGATGTCTTCGCCCTGGCAACTCGCCGAGGCCTACGCAGTCTTGCTTGGGACGTTCTCGGTTTCGACGCTCTGGCCCCGAGCGCTGGATGTCCACCATTGGTTCGCCCCCCTCCCCACGGCCCTCACCATCGCGATCCTCTCGAGCGTCACTGCTGCTCTGATCGGCAGCACGGTGGCTCTGCTTCGACGCAAGAGCTGGGCCCTCGGGCCATTTCTCGCTCTGATTTCCCTCGTTCCCATTGCCCTCGTGCTCCCGCCGCAGAGGGTCTACGGGGATCGCTTTGCCAGCCTTTTCCTACTCGGCGGAGTCCTCTTCGTGGCAGGGCTCCGGCCCCGACGTTGGCTGGCTCCACTAGCCGTGCTGCTCGCGCTCCTCGGTGCCGTGCGAACTCAGTTTCGCCTGTTGGAGTGGAGGACCTTGGAGACACTCGAGGTCGCTGCTCTGCAGCGCGATCCCGAGAACCCTCACTGGCTACTCCTCTCTGCCTATCGACACGTCGACGCAGGTGAGCTCGCCTCGGCATCGAGCGCGCTCGAGCGCTCGCTCGATGCGGCTCCCGACTATGCGAAGGCGTGGGGCCTCTCTTGCCTGCTCGAAATCCGTCAGCGACACCCTCTCGAGGCACTCCGGGCTTGCGACTGGGCGATTGTCGGAGCGCCATCGGTGGCGAGCCATCACGTCAATCGCGCCAGCGCGCTGCTGAACCTCGGCGATATGGCAGGCGCCGAGCAGGCAGCACGCACCGCCCTCGCCCTCCGCACCCCTTACCCCGAAGCCGAGTTCGTTCTGGCCGCCGCTCTCGCCAACCTCGGACGCGAAACGGAGGCGCGCAGCCACGTGGACCTGGGACTACGCCAGGAACCCGGGCACGCCGGCCTGCGCAGCTTGGACGCACAGCTGCGCACCCATGGTTACTGAAACCTCCCCCTGAACTTCATGATTTCAAGGAGTTCCGACGGACTTGAGGGGGCCTGGGGCGCCCTGTAGATTGCGCGTCCCTTGTCCCTCGCAGAAAAGCCGACCAGCGCAGAAAAGCCCCTCGTGGGCGTCATCATGGGTTCCCAGAGCGACTGGGAGACCATGCGCCACGCCGTCGAGACTCTTCAGCAGCTCGGCGTCGCCTACGAGGCGCGCGTCGTGTCGGCTCATCGCACCCCTGACCTGTTGTTCGAGTACGCCGCAACGGCGCAGAGCCGCGGGCTGCTCGTGATCATCGCCGGTGCCGGCGGAGCAGCGCACCTGCCTGGCATGGTGGCCGCGAAGACGCCCGTACCCGTGCTGGGTGTGCCCGTACAGAGCAAGGCGCTGAACGGCTTGGACTCGTTGCTGTCGATCGTGCAGATGCCCGCCGGGATCCCGGTCGGCACCTTGGCCATCGGCAAGGCGGGCGCCGTGAACGCTGGTCTCCTCGCCGCCGCCATCGTCGGCAATGGGGATGCCGCTGTCCGTGATGCGGTAGCTCGATTCCGCGAACGCCAGACCGCGCAGGTGCTCGAGAACGGCGATCCCGAGAGCGCGTCATGAGACTCGGCATCATCGGTGGTGGTCAGCTGGGTCGCATGTTGGCGCTGGCTGCGCAGCCCATGGGCATTCGCGTGAGCGTCGTCGATCCGACCGCCGACACGCCGGCGGCCGTCGTTGCGGAACATCTGCAGGCAGATTTTTCCGATGAGACGGCGCTCGCCCAGTTGGCTGCCCGCTCCGACGTCGTCACCTTCGAGTTCGAGAACGTGCCCGACAGCGCGGCGCGTCTGCTCCAGGATGCTCGCCCCGTATTCCCGCCGCCCGAGGCGCTGCGCGTGGCGCAGGAGCGCTGGGTGGAAAAGTCGGCCTTCGTCGAGTTGGGCATCGACACGCCACGCTTCTTCCGGGTCGACAACGAGGCCGAGCTTCGCCACGCCTTCGCCCAGCTCGGTCAGCTGGTGCTGAAGACGCGTCGCGGTGGCTACGATGGCAAAGGCCAGGCCGTCATCCGCGACACCGCGGCGCTCGAGCGCGCCATCGTGGAGTTCGCCGGGATCCCCTGCATCGCCGAAGAGCTCGTGTCCTTCCAGCGCGAGCTGTCGGTGGTGGTCTGCCGGGGACGCGACGGCAGCACGGTCGTCTATCCGCTCGCCGAGAATCGTCACCGCGGCGGCATCCTGCGCGAGAGCATCGCGCCCGCCCCCGACGTCTCGCCCGCCTTGGCGGCGCAGGCCGAGGAGTGGGGACGTCGTCTGACCGCCCATTTCGGCTATGTCGGCGTGTTGGCCCTCGAGTTGTTCCAAGTGGGTGACCGGCTGCTGGCCAACGAGTTCGCCCCCCGCGTCCACAACAGCGGGCACTGGACCATCGAAGGCGCTCGGACCAGCCAGTTCGAAAACCACGTGCGCGCCGTCTGCGGGCTGCCGCTCGGTGACGCGTCCGCGCTCTGTCCCACCGCCATGCTGAACTGCATTGGTCGAATGCCGGATGCCGCCGCGGTGCTCGCCATCACGGACACCCACGTCCACGACTACGGCAAAGAGCCGCGCGCCGAACGCAAGGTGGGCCACGTCACCGTGCGCGCCCCTAGCCATGCCGAGCTGAACGAGCGCATCGCCGCGCTGCTCGCACTGTGGCCTGCAGACGGCTGAGCCCCTACGCGGCAGCCCCTACGCAACAGCCCTCGCGCGGCAGCCCTTGCAGGAAGGAGGCGCTCGCCCCAGACTGCGCTCGTGACGGGAGTGGCCGTCATGCCAGAGCCCCGGCATCTCGGGGGCGAAGGGCTTTCGACGTGGAGAGTGAGATGCAGCCTGCGTGCCGTCATGTCTAGCTGACGTAAATGCTGGGCCGTTACAATTGCCAACGACAACGCAATCGCTCTCGCGGCCTAATCAAGCCAAGTGAGCCGTCCAACCGGTAGACGCTTCGGTAACGGAAGGGCGCAAAAAACAGAGGCTAGGTCGAGCAAGGGTGTCTCCGATAGCTCGGTCGAGATCAGCGGAGGATAGGTGGCAGCCGAATCTGCCAACCCCGTCGTCGGGGTCACGACGACTACGCATGTGAACGAAGACTGACGTTGAGCCTTCGCGGACCCGGGTTCGATTCCCGGCGCCTCCACTCATGGTTCGCGAATCGGAAGCGACAGAGCTTCCGATGATTCGGAAAAGAGAAGGGCGACCCAACCGGGTCGCCCTTCTTCTTTTCGAGGGGCCGAAACCGGCCCCCTCGGGTTCGGCTCACTGCACGAACTTCATCATCGGGATGGAGTTGCCCGTGTAGGTCGGCAGCACGCCGTTCCAGCGCTCCACGGTGCGCAGCTGGATCAGACCTGGGTTGGCCTGCAAGGCCTTGGATTCACGCTCGATGGCCGCCGCCCGCGCCTTCGACTCCACCTCGGTCTGGTAGGCCACGGCGTCGGCCGCCAGCTTCTTCTCGGCGGCCGCCGCCTCGGCCTGAGTGACGCGCTGGCGCTTCTCGTTCTCGGCGCGGAGCGCGTCCTGCTCGGCGCGGACCTTCTGTTCGATGGCAGCGTTGAACTCCGGAGAGAACATGAAGTCCTTCACGCTCACGTTGGCCAGCCGCACGCTTCCGAGAACGGCCTTCTCCTTCAGCGTCGTGTCGACGAAATGCTTGATCTCGGCGACGATGCCGAGCTTCACCGACTCGCGTTGGGTCACCAGCTCCTCGGCGGTGTAGCGCGAGGTGATGACCTTGACCGACTCCTGGATGCCAGGGCGCAGCGTGGTCGACTCGATGTCGATCTCCTGACCGAAGTTCTGGACCAGGCGCGGGGCCGCCGGCGCCTGGATGCTGTACTGCACCACGACCTTGGCCATGACGTTCTGCAGATCCTTGGAGGCCGAGTGCGCCTCTTCCTCGACCGTGCGCAGCTTCGTGTCGATGGCCACGACGGTGGCAAAGCCGTACGGCCGAATGAAATGGATCCCCTCGGGCAGCGCCACCGGCTGCACGGCGCCGAAGTACTTCACC
>DATIDO010000431.1:0-6657 GCA_035456245.1 Polyangiaceae bacterium | reverse complement strand
GTGGTGGCCTGTGTCCTCGCTTGCGCGCCGGGCTCGTGGGTCATCGCTCGTGCTCCGGCGCGTTGGGACGCGATGAAGCGCCCCCCGGCCTGGTCCAACTCGCGCAAGGACTGGGAGCTGCAGCACGAGTTCGAGCGCTACGCCCGTGACGCTCGGCGTGTGGCCGCGTCGCGCCCGATCTTCGCCTTCCGCGCGGGCAAGCCGGTCCCCGCTGCACTGGCCGTCACCTCCTGGAAGAGATTCCGCTCCGACCAGCTGAGCTCGAAGCAGGTGGCTCGCGAGCTGCGCAAGTACGAGCCGGAGGTCGTCTTGCTCACGTCACGCTGGCCTCACGCGGTGCGAGCCGCCGCTCGCCGCGAACTGGAGAGGCGCCACCGCAAGGCTTACCACAGCTCCCACCAGTCGGCGGAGATCTGGGTGCTCCGGCCAACCGAGGCGGCGCCGGGAACCGAGGCGGCGCAGTCTCGCTGAGGCTTGCGCCCTCCGGTCCCGTTGGCTAGCGAAGCCTCATGGTGGATGCTCGCGGTTGGTTGGCACTCGGCTGCGCCATGTCGCTACAGGCATGTTTGCCGCAGTTCTTCTACGCGAAGGACGCCGCGCCGGTCGAGAAGACGGTGAAGCTGATCGAGTCGGACGCCCGCGTGGCGGCCGCGCTCGGAGAGCATCCCGAGGTCTCCCTGGCCATCAGCAAGACGTTCGAGCGGGACTTCTTCAAGGCTCGCTTCGACGGGCGAGACCACGTGCGGCTGCTGACCAAGGTCAGCGGCGCGCGCGGCGAAGCCTGGCTGGATCTGGACGCTCAGAACATCGACGAACAGGGCTGGAGCGGCACGTTCACCGTACGCACGATGGGTCGCCAGGTGTTGCAGGGCGGAAGCTACGTCAGCGTGGGAGCCGAACTCGTCTTGTCCGGCGAGTACGCAGCGGACGGCAGCCCCCGAGTGCTCTGAGGGTCATGGCGGGAGCTGGCCCAGCCACGGCCTCAGAAGGAGGCGCGCAGGGCGACACCCTTCCCTGGACCTGACCCGGGACTCTGCGCCGTCTCGTTCGAGCCCGAAGGCAGCGCGGAGCCTCGAGCAGCGCCCAGTTCCCGAGGGTACGAGGCAGCATCGCGGTCGGATTGGATCAGGACCTCGGAGCCGCTCGTGGCAATTAGATAGATGCCCGGGATGATGGTGACGGCTCCGATGCCAGCGGTGATGGCTCCTCCGGTGACCAGCCCGTCGCGTTCGGCCAAGCCGCCCGCCAGCGCCATGAAGCCGCCTATGAACATGAGGCCACCGGCCACGCCGGTCAGCGTGATGCCGGTGATCATGCGTCCCGTCTGCTTCTCGAAGGCGTACACGTCGAGCTGACTGGCACCCACGTACGGATCGAGTGCGGGGACCGGCACGTCCTCGAGCACCGGACCGGCCTCGTGACGCAGCTCGTAGGCTTGCCCGGGAGTCACCCAAGTCGAACAGGGTGTGGCGCAAACGAAGTTCTTGTCGCTGCGCAGCTCCCAGCGCTCGCCGGCGTTTCCGGCGTAGAAGTTCGCCTTCACCGAGCCGTGGCCCTTGGCCCGTTCGTAGCGGGGCAACGGCGTTAGGAAGGCCTGGATGGGGGAGCGGCAGTCGACGTGCGGCGACTCGTCGGTCGAGCCACGACAGGACTCGGGATCGCCCGCCGAGCGCAGCTGCTTTTCCGAGCTGCGGGTACTCGAGCCCACGCCGGCCTCGCCCGTCTCGACGCCGGCCGTGGCTTGCAGGCGCCCGCCGGCGTTGAGACGAAATGCTCCCACCGACAACGAGGTGAGCACGTGCGTCGCCTCGCTGCAGGCGCCGTGGTCCGGGACCTCGGCGATGTCGAAGCCGTCGAGGAGGTACTGCCCGCCCACGGTCGTCTCGACGTTCAGCTGGCCGGCGCGGGACAGCTCACCTTCCAGGCTGACGGCGCCCAGAGGCAGCTTGGCGAACAGCTCGTCCTCGTTGTCGATGTTCAGCGTGTCGCTCGACAGCGTGGTGCGCTGCCAGCGATAGCTGCCGCGCACGTGGCAGCCACGCACCAGGCGCATGGAGCAGCCACTGAACTCGACGGCGACGGCCCCGCTGGCCAGTTGCGCCTCCAGGTTGGCCTTTTCGGCCGCCGACCATTCCGTCAGCAGAGGCGCATCCTGCAGCGCCGCATCGCGACAGCGCAGCTCGTCGTCACCCAGGCTGGGCGCGTGGGCCCGTGGCAGCGTGTGCCCAGGCGCGCAGGCCACGAGCGCGGTCGCCGCGATCGGCGCAATCATGCCCAGCGCCGCCATACCCAGCGCAGTCCTCGGACCCGCACCCTTCACGTCGATACCGCTGCTCTGCGAGCGACAGCCGCCTCTTCCCACGTCCCCACCTCCGCACGAACCCGTACGATCCCCGCTGCGAGGATAGGGGGCGGCAGGCGGCTAGGGAATGAAGGGAAGTTCGCCACACCCTCTCCGGGGGAGTGAGTGGCTCTCGTGGGTCACTTGGGACGACACAGCGTGAGGGTGTCGGGCGTCGGCAAGTCGGCCGAATAGTCGAGGTGGCAGTGCTTGCGCAGGAAGGCGAGCATTGGCTCGGCGCTGAGCGGGCGGGCGGTGATCACCCAGGAGGGGCGTGCTCCGAGGCGCATGACGCGACGGGACAGATCGGCGACCGAGTTGTTCGAGCACATCATGTGCGCGTACTTACGGAACCAGGGCCCGAGCTCTTTGAACTCCGGGTGGTACTTCAAATAGTACTGGGCGGTGCCGCAGGCGTACCCATCCAGCAAGACCTGCACACGCTGCCCGGGTGGGGTGTTCGCACGGATGGTCGCCAGGGAGCGTCCGAGCGAAGACGAATAGGCGTTCGTCGCCACGTCCTTGTAGCGGAAGTAGTGCAGATCGTAGGGGACGAAGGGCAGGGCGACGACCAGGGCCAGGGCAGGGGCCAACCACTCGTTGCGGTACCAGGCCACCTGCTTCCGCTGGGCGAGCCAAGTGCCCACGCTGCTGACCGTGTAGAGACCGAGCCAGAGCGGATAGATCAGCAGGTAGACGTTGGTGCGGAAGACGCCGTAGGGCCAGAGCCCGAGCCAGTTGGCGACGAGCGTCATCAGCCAGGGCAACACCCAGATCGCCAAGCCGACACCGTTCCTGCGAACACAGAGGACGACGATACCGGCGAGCGCCAGCGTCCCTCCCACGATGCCGAAGGCGTGCGAGACGTGGCCGGACTCGTCCCAGAAGGCCTTCACCTCGTAGGGGAAGCGCGCCAGGTTCCACGACTGCTCGGCCTGCCAGCGCAGCTTGCCGAGGGTGTCCCCTTTCACGAGGTAGAAGACGCCGTACTTCTCACCCCAGAACTTGGAGCTGCCGAGGCCACCGCGCAGCATGCGGCCCAGGCGATCGTGGTGCATCGCAACGATGCCAATGGCGCCTGCCAGCGCCACGCCCCCCGTCAGACCCAGCTGTTTCCAGTTGCGGCTGCGGTACTGGGTCGCGACGGCGAGCAAGAAAATGCCCGGAAACTGAAATACGACGCTCCAGGCGAAAAGCACCGAAGCCGCACAGGTGCCGGCAAGAACGAGCAAGGACTTCCAGCTGGGGCGACGCGCGTAACCGTAGGTCACGACGGCGACGACCAAGTGGGCCGTCAACTCCAGCCCGTAGGGCTTCCATTCCTTGGCGTAGGCCACCGCCCAAGGGTGGATGGCCAGCAGGAAGAGACCGAAGGCAGTCGTGATGCGATCGAGCCCCGCCCGCCGCGCCACTGCGTAGAAGAGCGGCACGGAAGCGAGGCCGGCGATCCAGGAAGACGAGCGCAACGCCGCCTCGGAGGGGTGCCAGGCGATCAGGACCTTGTTCAACCAGACGTAGGCCGGGGGGCGGATGCCGCCACCGCTCTGACCCTTGGCCATACGCAGGACCCAGTTGGCCTCGTCGTTCCAAAGTCCGTTGTCGCCACCGAAATAGCCGAGTGTGCGCAGCAGTGCGGCCAGCACGATCAGCCCGAGCACCACCCAGAGGTGGGCCGGCAGACGGCGGATTCGCGTGAACCAAGGTTGGAAGTAGGCGGGCATCGGGGGCCGGGTCCGGCCGCGTAACACGGCAGCCCCCACCCATCCAAGGGGCCCCAAGGCCCCTCTCGAGTCATAACTCCAATGATTTCATGTACTAAAAATTCCCGGGTTTTCCGACGAAATCGGTGATAGATCGCGTGCCCCGCGTGGCGCGACTCGCCCCGGGCGGACACGTACTCATGAACAGCGCTGCGAAAACCAGCCCTTCGTCGCGTGCCTCTGGCGCCGATCCGAGTGGCCTGATCTCCGAAGAGAAGCTGTCGCATCTGCGACAGCTCGAGGCCGAGAGCATCCACATCATCCGCGAGGTCGCGGCCGAGTTCGACAACCCGGTCATGCTCTACAGCATCGGCAAGGACTCGGGCGTGATGGTGCACCTGGCGCGCAAGGCCTTCCATCCCGGCAAGCTCCCCTTCCCGCTGCTGCACATCGATACGCGCTGGAAGTTCCGGGAGATGATCACCTTCCGCGACGCCTTCACCGCGAAGCACGGGCTGGACCTGCGTGTCCACATCAACCCCGACGGCATCGCGCGCAACATCAACCCCTTCGATCACGGCAGCGCCGTCCACACGGACGTGATGAAGACCCAGGGACTGCTGCAGGCGCTCAGCGCGGCCGGCTACGACGCCGCCTTCGGTGGCGCTCGCCGCGACGAGGAGCGCAGCCGCGCCAAGGAGCGCATCTATTCGTTCCGCGATCGCTACGGCAAGTGGGACCCGAAGAACCAGCGCCCCGAGCTGTGGAACCTCTACAACGGCCGCCTCACCAAGGGTGAGAGCATCCGCGCCTTCCCGCTGTCGAACTGGACCGAGTTGGACATCTGGCTCTACACCTACCTGGAGAACATCGAGGTGGTGCCGCTCTACTTCGCCGAGGTGCGCCCGGTCGTGGAGCGTGGCGGCGTGCTGATCATGGTCGACGACGAGCGCATGCCGCTCTTGCCCGGCGAGAAGCCGAAGATGGAGAGCGTGCGCTTCCGTACGCTGGGTTGCTACCCGTTGACCGGCGCCATCCGCTCCGAGGCCAAGACGCTGCCCGACATCATCCGCGAGATGCTGTTGGCCACGCAGTCCGAGCGCCAGGGGCGCGTGATCGACAACGACTCCGAAGGTTCGATGGAAGAGAAGAAGCGGGAAGGCTATTTCTGAGATGAGCACCGAAGTCATCACCCCAGAGAACATCGAAGCCTACCTGAAGCAGCACCAGGAGAAGGAGCTGTGTCGCTTCGTCACCGTTGGTTCGGTGGACGACGGCAAGTCCACGCTGATCGGGCGCCTGCTGCACGACACGCACGGCATCTACGAGGATCAGCTGGCCGCCGTGAAGAAGGCGACCAAGCAGGAAGGCGGCGAGGTCGACTTCTCGCTGTTCACCGATGGTCTGAAGGCCGAGCGTGAGCAGGGCATCACCATCGACGTCGCCTACCGCTACTTCTCGACGGAGAAGCGCAAGTTCATCATCGCCGATACGCCGGGGCACGTGCAGTACACGCGCAACATGGCCACCGGCGCGTCGACTGCCAACGTGGCGATCATCCTGATCGACGCGCGCTTGGGGGTGCTCCAGCAGTCGCGTCGCCACGCCTACATCGCGTCCTTGCTCGGCATTCCGCACCTCGCGGTGTGCGTGAACAAGATGGACCTGAAGGGCTACGACCAGGGCGTGTTCGACGCCATCAAGGCGGAGTTCACCGCCTTCACCGGTCGCCTGGGCTTCCGCGAGGTGAAGTTCATCCCCATCAGCGCCAAGCTGGGCGTGAACGTGGTGCACTCCGGCCGCGAGCAGGTGCCTTGGTACGCCGAGGCCGCCGAGGGCGGCGGTACGCTGCTCGAGTACCTGGAGACGGTGCCGGTCGACGCGGGCATCAACAAGGACGATTTCCGCTTCCCCGTGCAGTACGTGCTGCGCCCCAACCTCGACTATCGCGGCTTCGCCGGGACGATCGCCTCGGGCAGCGTGAAGAAGGGTGACGTCGTGCTGACCTTGCCCTCGCGCAAGCAGAGCAAGGTGATCGCCATCGACACGTTCGACGGCGAGTTGGAGCGTGCCTGGGCACCGATGGCGGTCACGCTGCGACTGCAGGACGAGATCGACATCAGCCGTGGCGACATGCTGGTCCTCCCGGACAACCAGCCCGAGGAGGTCGAGCGCTTCGACGCCAAGATCGTTTGGCTCAGCGAGCAGGCGCTCGATCGCGCCCACACCTACCTGATCAAGCACACCACGCAGCTGGTGCGCGCCGACGTCGAGACCGTCCACTTCTTGGTGGACCTGGAGACGCTCGAGGACAAGCGCGAGACGCGCGTCGAGCTCAACGACATCGCGCAGGTGACCATCTCGGCCCACAAGCGGCTGATGGTGGATCCCTACGCCGAAAACCACGCCACCGGCGCCTTCATCCTGATCGATCCGCTGACCAACAACACGGTCGCGGCGGGCATGATCCAGGGTTCGGCGGCGGCCATTTCGGCGGGCGGACAGGAGCGAGCGGCGCAGCAGAAGGATCTGCCGAGCTCGCGAGTGAACGCTCACGAGCGCGCCGAGCGCCTGGGTCAGAAGGGTGCGGCCATTTGGCTCACCGGTCTGCCGGCG
>DATIDO010000430.1:0-3254 GCA_035456245.1 Polyangiaceae bacterium | reverse complement strand
AGCCTTTCGCCATCCTGACCGCCTACAACCCCCGCTCCATGTTGTTGCCTCGCAAGGTGAACGACGTGCGCCATCAGGTCATGCGCGAGCTGCTGATCCTGGGCTGTTACCGTGTGGAGTCTTGCGTGGGCATCGAAGACGGAACGAGCGAAGCCGCGTGGCGCGAGCCCTCCTGGTTGGTCCACAACATCGACCGTCGCGAGGCGCTCGATTTCGGTCGTACCTTCCGCCAGAACACCATCGTCTACTGCCAGGACGGCAAGCCCGAGTTGATCGTCACGGATCCCACGTGCGACGAGCTCGGCCGCAGCTACCCGTGCAGCTGGCGCGTGCGTCAGTGATGTGAAGCGCACGCTGACGCTGGCGCTTGCGTCGTTGCCGTAGCGCACGCTGAGGCGTGCGTCGGTGATGTGACGCGGGCGGCAACTCAGAGGGGCGGCGGGAGCAGGCTGGCCCCGCCCAGATCGAGCACCAGAGCCTCGAGCAGCATGGCCGAGGCCGCCGCATAGGCCGGGCTGCCGCGCACACGATGCGGAGGCTCGGCGTCGGCGAACTGGTTCACGTGGCCGAACGCGCTGCCACGCAGCAGGGCCTGCGAGACGAGCGCGCGCAGCTCGCTCTTCGACTCTGGGTATTCGTGCAGCCGAGCGCGCACGTAATAGAGCAGCAGGTGCGCCCAAGCGGTGCCTTGGTGCGAGGCTGCCCTGCGCTCCTCCAGCGTGCCACCGGCGCTGTCTGCGTAGTGGGCATCGCTGGGGTCGAGTGTGCGCAAGCCTCGCGGAGTCAGCAGCCGCTCCTCGACGCGCGCCAGGATCTCGCGACGCTGCCAGCTCTCGAACAGATCGGGCGCAATGGCCGAGGCGATCAAGGCGTTGGGACGGATCGACGGATCGTGCCGGGGCTCTCCGTCTTCGAGCGGCTCGATGCAGTCGAACGGGTAGCGCGCTTCGGCGTTCCAGAAATGAGCGCGGAATGCAGTACGGGTCCGCTCGGCGGCGTGCCGCGCGCGCTCGGCCCGGATCGGATCACCGTGCAGCACGCAAAGGTCCGCGAACGACCGCGCCGCCTGCACCCAGAGGGCCTGCAGCTCGACCGCCCAGCCGCGCCGCGGCGTGTAGGGTCCGTGCGTATCCTTGGCGTCCATCCAGGTGAGTGGTCCGCTGCCGCGGTTGGCCAGCAGCCCGTGCTCGTCGACCCAAGCGATGGGGGGACCACCGTCGACGAGGCGATCGAACATCACCGCCAGCTGCGGCATCACCTCCGACAGGAAATGAGGATCGCCCCGCCCGACCAGCTTCGCCACCAGCGGGAAGAGCCACAGGGTCGCATCGACGCAAGGCGTGCGCGCGTCCTGCGGAGCCGTGACTCGCTGCGGCAAGAAGCCGTCCACCAAGCGCGCGACGAGCAGCGCGACCGAACGCTGCGCTCGCTCGAGCTGATCCCGCACCAAGAACGTGCCCGGCAGCGCCAGGAGCCAATCGCGCGACCACACGTCGAGCCAGGGATAGCCGGCCACCACGGCCTCGCCATCGCCGAGTACGAAGGCCTCGGCGGCCACGCACAGTGCGCGCACTTGGGGCGACTCGTGCTGCCCCGGATCGCAGGCGAGCCGGTGCTGGGCCGCGGCCATCACCAGCTCCTCCGGGGGCGCCGTGGGTGCGCGCCCGACGAACGTGACCAAATAGGACGTCTGCCGAGGCTGCAGGATCAGCTCGAACACTCCCGGCGACCACATGTCCTCCTGGAAGTCCTCGTAGCGGCCTCGATCGTCGAGGTACTCGAACCTACGCCACCAGTCGGGCGAGCCCATGAACACCCCACCGTGGCGGAACACCACGGGCGAGAGCTGCGCCACCGGCTGAACTTCGACCTCACCGGGGCGCAGCGTCACCTTCTGGAGCATGGCGCCGTGCTCGAAGGACAGCTCGTCGGCCGGACGCATGGGCATGAGCGGGCGCAAATGCAGCCGCGCGGGCTCCTTGCCTGTCCAGGTGAAGGCGCTCACCACGCCGCGGTGACCGCGGATCAGGCTCAGCGTACGTTCGACCGTGCCGCCGGGTAGCCGGTACACCCAGCGCGGCAGCGGATCCTGAGCGAACGACTCCAAGAACCGATAACCCGGCGTGGGCGCCACGTTGGGAAACTGATGCGTGGACAGCTGGAACGAACGGCCGCCCACCTCGAGCGTCATCTCCAAGTGGCTCACCACCACGTGACGACGAAAGTCCTCGCCCAGGTGCGTCACCAAGATGCCGTGCTGCCGGCGCGTGTGCATGAGCGCGAGGGTGCTCATGGCGTACACACCCTGATCGTTGGTCTCGAGCCACTCGCCCTCGGCGCGCTCCAGCTCACCGCCCACGTGGGCGCGCGGCCAGGGGCCGTCGTTGAAGCTGGACCAGGTGTCGGTTTCGGTCGTGGGCATGGCTCACGCTCAGTCGAGGCCGAGGGCCTTGCGGGCGGCAGCCTCGAGCGGCTCGAGCGGGGGCAGCACGCCCCACCAAATCTCGATCGCACGCGCTGCCTGGCCGACCAACATACCCAGACCACCTCGCGACGAATGGCCGTGCTCTGCCGCGATCCGCAAGAACGGCGTCAGCGGGGGGTTGTAGACGAGATCGTAGGCCAATAGCGGGGGCAGCGCGGCCCACGGCACGAGCGCGGCCAACTCTTCGCCGCCCGGCGCGCCTTTCATGCCGGCGCTGGTCGCCTGAACGATGGCCTCCACCCCCTCGGGCAGCTGCGGCGGCCAGGCGAGCGGCCGAGCGCCGAGCGCTTGCCACTCTTCCACCCCGGGCCATTCGCTCTCGGCGCGTGAGGGCTCGAAGCTTCGCCCGCTGACGAAGATGCGCTCGAACCCTGCGAGCCGCGCCGACACCACGGCTGCGCGAGCCGCGCCGCCCGTGCCGAGGACGACGAGCGCGCCACGCTCGGGACGCCCCAAGCCCTGGCAACCCAGCCGCAGTTCTTCGGCGAGCGCCAAGGCATCCGTGTTGTAGGCGACGAGCGCGCCGTCGGCGGCGCGCGCCACCACGTTGGCTGCCCCCACCCCAGCGGCCGAGGCGTCGACCCGCTCACAGGCCTCCAGCGCGGCGCGCTTCCAGGGGACCGTCACGTTGGCGCCGGCGAACTCACCGCTCGCGATCCGACTCAGTGCGGCCCGCAGCGCTCCCTCGTCGGGCGCGTCGTGCAGGGTGTAACGCGCTTGCCGACCCAAGAGCTCGTAGGCCGCGCCGTGGATGGCGGGCGAAACCGAG
>DATIDO010000429.1:0-11805 GCA_035456245.1 Polyangiaceae bacterium | reverse complement strand
AACCAGCCGCCGACGAGTGCAATGGGCAGCAGGGCGCCGATTCCGACGCCCACGAAGGGCACGACGCGGCACAGCCAGCCCGTCGCAGGCGGTGGCGGGTGCGCCGCCATGTAGAGCGCACAGACGAGCGCAGGCGCCGCGAGCGTCGGTTTGAGCAAGAAGCAGCAACCGAAGCACACGCCCACCAGCGACGAGGCGAGGAGCCGTCGTTTGCGCGAGGTCTCCGTCGTCGACAGCACCAGCGCGGCCACGGTGAAAGCCCCCGCGAAGGTCTCCGGCTGCGCCGTGTGCCAGAACTCGAGCTGGGCATGCACCAGCGCCGCCAGGGCACCTCCGACGAGGCCCGCAGTTCGACTGCCGAACAGCGTTCCTCCGAGTCGTCGGCAGCCGAGGACAACGGCGAAGAGGCAGAGGCACTCGACGAGGCGCGGCGCGATCATGGAATTGCCGAACACCCCGAACGCCGCCGCATAGACCAGGAAGATCCCGGGCGGCTTGAAGTCCCAGAGATCGCGGTACGGCATCTTGCCGTCGAGGACACCGCGCCCAATCACGGCGAAGATCCCCTGGTCGCGCCCGAACGCGAACAGCAGCACCTGCAGGAGCGAGAAGGCGATCACGATCCACGCGAGCGCGCGCAAAGGCAGCTCGGGATCGCGCTCGCGTTCGGCGGGCAGGACCTCGGCAGAGGGCGGAGGGACCGACGCAGCCGGCATGGCGGGCGGAGGCTACTGAATGTCGGGGGGCGGCTCCACTGACCCAGTCGGGTACATCTACCCACAAAGGCCCACCCGACTCGGCGGGGGAGCCAGCTAGCACGCTCGTTGCAGGTGGAACGGGGGCTCGATGCCAGGCGAGCTCAGGACCAAAGCAGACCGGCTCCCAGAAATCATGGTAGCCTTTCCACTGGCGGGCTCAGCGCACGACGGCAGGATCCGGCTTTCGTGCAAACCTTGCGAGCCTCGCAAATTGTTTCGTGGGACCCTGGAGCCAGCTGAGGCTACGAGGTTCGTTCAGCTGTCTTCCTTTCGTTCTCGGTCAGTACCATGACGCACCACTCAGGAAATCACACGGACATCGAGCGAGCTCAGCGCTCCGGCCCCCCCACCTCGCCGACCGGCGGGGCGAGCGCCGTCTGGATGGCCAGGCTGTTGGTCTTGCTGGGGCTCCTGGTTGCCGGCTGCGGGACCGACGACACCAAGCCCGGCTACGACGACGCCGACGGTGACGACTCGAGTGCCGATGGTGGGGTCGTCGAGCCATGCGATGACGGCGGTGAGCGCGCCTGTGGTGTCACCATCGATCAGGCCAACGGCGTGGTGACCTGTTTTCACGGTCGTCAGTACTGTGAGGGCGGCGTCTGGTCGGAGTGCACGGATGGCGAAATCACGCGCGAGCCCGACAGCAGCAATGCGCGACTCCAGGACATGCGTCGGGCTTTGGCGCTGAGCACGCCGATCAAGTGCATCAACAACCCCTGCGATCCGCAGTGCTGGACCTACATCGAGGATCCGAACCCCAACTACTCCGGTGGCGGCACCCCCGCGACGGGACGGCCCAACTATCCCGGCAATCCCTCGTCGTGTGGTCACGACCTGTGCAGCACGGGTGCCGCTCTCAGTAACACCTGCAACACCTGCGCTGCCTCCGTCTGCGCAGCGAACCCCGCCTGCTGCACCACCGGCTGGAGCCAGGCCTGCGTCGATCTGGTGTACACGACCTGTGCGCTCGAGCGGCCCCCCCTCAAGCTTTGCGATTTCGGTCTCTACTCCGACTCCACCATCAACCTGTCGAACAGCGGTTCGACGCAGGCCGTCCTGGGCGCTTACGGCGACATCACCCTGAGCACCGATACGCCGTTCGCCGGCGTGATCTCGACGGGTAACATCTCGCTCGCCAACCTGAACGGAACCACCGTCAACGCTCCGTATGGCATCGTGGCCAACGGCTCGGTCACCTTCGCGGCCGGTACAGGACAGGTCAATGGCAACGTGACGGCGGGTGGAGCCATCTCCATCGCCAACGTGAAGCTGAACGGCGTCGTTACGTCGGGCTCCAACATCACCGGCCAGGCCGGCAACCAAATCTACGGCAACACGTTCGCCAACGGCACGATTGATCCGCTCGTCTACGTGAGCCCCGGCACCAAGACCGCGAACGCGGGTGTCACCATCCTGCCGGTCACCCTGCCGCCTCAGGAGAGCGGTCGCTCGGTCCCCGTGCTCTTCGTCGATTGCTCGGGCACCAACAACTTTTTCACGAACGGAACGAACGCCAACATTCCGGGCCCCGGCACGTACGGCGATGTCGACATCACCAACAACGGCAGCCTGACTCTGCAGGGTCAAGGCACCTACTTCTTCAAGAGCCTTCAGGTCAGTAACCGCATCATCCTCGACCCGGGAGCTCAGCCTCTCGGTATCGGTTGGGATATCCGTGTCTGCAACACGGTGAGCCTGCGTGACAACACCAAGATTCAGGGTTCCTGGGTCGGAGCCAACGACTCCAACAACGTCCTGTTGAACCCCAAGTATCTGACCCTCTACGCCAACACGTCGTCCGACGTGTACATGGGCAACGACGTCTACTGGACCGGCGTGATGATGGCGCCCAACGCCACCATCAACAAAGGAAACGTAAACAGTGCGCCGCCCGCGGCCGACGTCATCGCTGGCACCCGTGCGGCGCCGGTCAACGGAGCGCTCTGGGGCAAACGGCTCCAGCTCGGCACGAACGCGCTGACCAAGAGCATCGCCAAGGTCGATTGCGAGTCGCTCCCGGTCGCCGAGTTCTTCCCCGAGCGTGTGTGCCCCGTGCCCAACGACGGCACGCCGCCCGCCATCAATCAGCCCTGCGGCAGCGGCCTGGATTGCCAGATCAATACCCGCTGCGTGAACCCGAAGACGGAGGCCGCCTGCGCGCACTCCAAGTGCATGACGGGCGCCAAACTCAGTCCGAAGTGTGACGACTGCGTCGATCGTATTTGCGACGTGGAGCCGTCGTGCTGCAACGTGGCATGGACGCAGAGCTGCGTGGACCGAGTCGCCACTACTTGCGACGCCATCTGTGGTCTGCCCTCGTGTCAGTCGAACGCCTGCTCCGTCGGGCCGGCCATCCCGGCCAGCTGCGCGAGCACGGGCAACTGCGTCGCCAACGTCTGCGCGAGTATGCCCTCGTGCTGCACCACGGCTTGGACCAGCGACTGCGTGAACAAGGCCTACGCGTTGTGCGGGACCGGCACCAACGTCTACCCGCCGGGCACCTCCGTTTGCGACTACGCCGTCTACGGCAATGGCGCTGTTGCGTTGGCCGGTGGTTCGGGTGCTGGCGAGGTGGTCACGGTGAACGGCGGCAAGGTGGGCGGCCTCGGCGTGGGCTCGGTCTCCGTCCAGTACGGCACCGTGAACGACGACGTCTATTCGTCCGCCGCTTTGAATGTCCAGTTCAGCACCATCAATGGCGCTGCACTGCTGACCACCGCTGGTACCGGCAACGTCCAGTTCAGCACGATTAGCAGCAACAACAACCAGATCATCGAGGGCTACACGTTGCCCGCAGCGCCTCGGCCGACCCGCTCGCCGGCCTGCCCAGCCACCAGCGGAGTGACGTCGACGGGTGGGTCGCTCTCGCCAGCGGACGTGATCGATGTGGTGGCTGTCCCAGACGGAGCCACGCTGACTCTCGCGGCGGGAACCTACACCTTCAACTCGCTGAGGCTGGGCGACGCCGATGGCGACGGCACCGGCGCCATCCTCCAGCTCCCAGCCACGGGGCACGTGACGATCAACGTCTGCGGGCCGGTGACCTTCACCCCCTACTCGGCCGTGGCGGGCCTGACCCCCTCCACCGCGCTGAACCTCGACGTGTTCGCAACCGGCGCCATCACGTTCGCCGGTCACAACACCGCCTACGGCTTCTACAACTCGAACACCGATGTGAGCGTGCTGGATCACTCCACGCTCTATGGTCTGGCCATCTCTGGAAGCTCGGCGAGCGTCAAGACGGGCTCGACCGTCGACGCGAGCGGCCTGGGCGATGACTGCCGCGGGCTCGGCCTCGACCCGGCGTCCACCACGCTCACGCCGACGGACCGGCTGTGCGCCTATGGTCTCTACGCAGGCGGCAAGTACTGGCCCAGCAACGGCACCACGGTTTACGGCGACATTGGCGCCGGCACCGGCGGTATCAATTTCGTGGGTGGCAGCAACTTCCACGGCACGGCGCTCTCCCAGGGCCTCATCGAGGTCAACGGTGTCACGACCGTGCGTGGTGACGTTCGGACGAAGGACATCATCAGCAACGCCAACGATCTGAAGGTGTTCGGCGCCAAGGTGACGGGCGACACATCCATCATCGCGCCGAGCTTCCCCACCGTGCCATTTGTCTGCCCCACCGGCGGCCCGGGCGGCGGGAGCGGAAGCTATTCGCCCGACACCTACTACGGCGACGTGGCGGCGTATTGGGGTGGCTCGATCACGCTCACCGCGGCGGGCAACTACTACTTCTCGAGCCTGACGGTCCAGGATGCGGCCTTCAACCTGCCCGCGACCGGCAACGTGAACATCTACGTCTGCAATTCGGTCAGCATCGTTGCCAACAACGGTTCGCCGTTTGCGATGACGGGCATCGGAACGACGGCGGCCGAGGCGATGCGGCTCCGCATCTACTCGAACAGCTCGAGCTCGTCGGATGCCATCAGCCTGGACATGCAGGGCACCGTTCCGTTCCGCGGCGTTCTGATGGCTCCGACCGGCATCATCCGCCTGAGCAACAGCACTCGTTTGATCGGCGTGAGTTGGGGTCAGTCGACCTACATGGCGTCGAACTCGGAGCTCGACTCGCGAGGCATCACCGGCGCGGCATGTGTGGCTGCAGGCCTCGACAACTTGCCGACTTGCCCCACCACCATCACGCCGGTAGCGCCACCGAGTTCCGGCATCTGCAACGACAACGCCCTCGGCTACACCGATGCCAAGTGCGCAGGTTACGACTTGGCCCTGGGCACCCCCTGCGACAACCAGGTGCCCGTCTGCAACCACGGTACAGCCGCCTTCAGCGGTAATGTCCAGGTCTCCTATTGGGACAACGCGCTGCGCCAGATGTCGGTGATGGCTCCGGCGGCTACGCCGACCGGAACCTGCAGCGCTGCCCTTTCGATCGCCGCTGGTGCTTGCGCCAACGTGACGTGCTCGCTGCCCTCGGGACTCACCACGCTGATGGTGGATCCGAACGATGCGCTGGCCGAGTGCTCCGATCACCGCATGGACAACTGGAGCGTGTCGGATGGGCGCTCGTGCTCGGGTGGTGCCACCTTCGTCAGAGAAGAGAACTACGAGGCCAAGAACTGCCCCGAGGGCACCAGCGGCCGCTGGGGCCTCTTGACCTGGGACGCCACGACACCGACCGGAGCCAAGGTCACGTTCGCGGGGCGCACGGCCACGACCGAGGCGGGTCTCGCATCCGCAGGCGCCTACAAGCCACTGGGCGTGGCTCAGCTCTCTCCGGACACGCAGAAGTGCACGCTCTCCGGGCCTTCGCCCTGCCCCATCGACCTCACGGCCGCGCTCTCACTCGGAACGAGCCAGCCGCAGTGGCTCGGCGTCAAGATCACCATCGAGTCGACCGGCTCGGTGGCGACACTGAACGACTGGAACATCACCTACAGTTGCGTCTACGACCAGTAACCAGATAGGACGCGAACATGGCACGAATTGGGTGGCATCAGCCGATCGGTGCGCTGGTCCTGGGATGCGCGGCATTGCTGGTCCATCCGGCGTGCGGTGGCGGGGACGAGGATTTGCCGACCGACACGGATGACGACGTTGACGCGTCTGGCGGAGGTAGCGACGGTCAAGGCGGAGATCCTGCCGATGGCTCGGGTGGCTCGGGTGACCTCGGTGGAGGTGGCGCCGTCGGCACCGGTGGCTCGGGGCCTCTGCCGACGTCGTGCGAGGAAATCGTCTGTGAGCGTGGCGAATGCAAACTCGAGGGCGGCTTCGCGGTTTGCGATTGCTTGCCGGGCTTCGAGGGTCCGAACTGCGACGATGTGAACGAGTGCCCGCCCCTCGGGACTGCCAGTTGCGGTGCCTGGGGCAGCTGCACGAATACCTTCGGCGGCTACTACTGCAGCTGTCTGCCTGGGAGCGAACCCAGTGGCGACGGTTGTGTGGCCCTGGACGAGTGCGCCGGGACCTCGCCGTGCGCCGCCGGGGCGACCTGTGGCAACTCCGCAGCCGGTTACTCCTGTACCTGCTCGGGTAACTACGGCAATGGGTGGCAGTGCGGGACGCCGGACCGTTGTGCCGGCAACCCTTGTGGTGCTGGCGCAACGTGCACCAGTACCGCGAGCCACGCCGCGTGCGCTTGCCCGCTCGGCAAAGCCGGCGCTTCGGACTGCAGCACCTCCTGCGCCTCGCTCACCATTGCAGACAGCTCCCTGGCAAACGCCATCGCTGCGGCGATCGGCAAGCCGATCGACCAGATCGTCCCGGCCGTCGACTTCGTGGGCCAGACCACGCTTCTGCTCGCCAACAAGGGCGTGACCAGCCTCGATGGGCTCGAGTGCTGGGCGAACCTGGAGACGCTCGATCTCTCGGGCAACCCGCTGGGTGTGGGGCCCGACGCGACTCCCATCGAGGCACTACGCTCGTTGACGCGGCTGCGTGAGCTGGATCTGGGCTGCACCTCGCTCGAGGATCTCGCTCCCCTCGCCGATCACCCAGGCCTGCGGAGCCTGTCGATCGTCGACAACAGCTGCAACAGCGAATGGACGGATCTTTCGGTGATCGAGGGCCTGCACCAACTCGAGGTGCTCGAGCTGGTCAATCTCGGTCTACCGACGGCGCTCATCCCCGATGTGAGTGACCTCCGGGCATTGCGTTGGGTCGACATGACGGCCAACGACCCGATGCCACTGACCATGTTTGCCGGTCTCCCCCTGCTGGACACGCTGATCCTGGTGGGCAATGGCCTGACGGATGCTTCGGCCTTGGCTGGTGCCACCCAGCTTCGCTACTTGGATCTGCGCTTCAACTCGCTGGGCGCGGCGTCTTTCCTGTCGAGCCTGACTTCGCTCCAGGCCGTTTCGCTGTCGTCGAACCAAGTGACCACGGTGCCGAATCTGGCGGGGTTGACCCATCTGCAGTCCTTCCAAGCAGACCACAACGCCATCACCAGCGCCGCCAACGTGGCGCTGGGTCCGAAGCTCAGCTTCGTCGATCTGAGCTACAACGAAGTCTCGAGTGCTCAGCCTTTCCTCGACTCGGGCTTCGTCGGGACTCTGGGGCTCTCGGGGAATGCTGCGTGCGGGGACGCGGACGCGATCCTGGCGTTGCGTGCCCAAGGCGTGAACCTCTACTGCCAGTGAGTAGGGCCGGCCCTGCCTGGGGCGCGGCGGCTCGGGGCGCGGCGACACGGGCTCGGGGCGTCGCGCTCGCTCAGGCGAGCGCTCGTTGGGGCGAGCGCGCTGTCTCCCTCGCGCACGCGCGTCGGCAGAAAAAGGATGGCGCTCGAGCGGCTGGCTTCCGTGGAGGCCTCATGAACTCGCAGCTGGTCGCTCGGTTTGCCGGACTGGTCGGGCCCCTGAGGCCGTCTTTTGTCCGTGCTTCCGAAGATCGACGAGGGTGAAGCGAGGAGGAGGAAGCCCGCTCGGTAGGGAGGAAACCCGAGTGGAGCGGCCCCTGGCGCCGCTCAAGCGCCATCCACGTTCAACATGAACTTCTCGCGCGCAGGCGACAAGACTGATTCGCCAGCGGGCTGTCGATTCGTCCTTCGGGCCGCATTTCGTCCAGTCGCAGTCGTTGCGACTTGTTTCGGCGCGTGGAGGGTAGGGCGTGTCGCAGTCCGGCAACACGTCTTCGCTGCCGTCTTCGACAACGACGGTCTCAGTCCGTTTGCTGACGGCTACGGCGCAATTTTTCGAGCGCAGGCCCCTGGCTGGGCAGGGAACGCAGGCTGCGTGCCTTGAGGGTAGGTCCGCCTTGTCGGGCACGGGCGCGCGCCTGGTTGATGAAGGTCTCCTGGCTGCGTTGTGCCGGCACTTCGGGGCCCGCGGCCACGCGCTCGTAGCGACCATCGGAGCCGAGGCGCCAGGCCTTCACGTTGTCGGCTTGCATGGTGGCCAGGATCTCGTCGCGCACGCGTACGCGGATGTCGGGATCGAGGAGAGGGAACATGACCTCGACGCGACGGCGGAAGTTGCGGGGCATCCAGTCGGCGCTGCCGCAATACAGCTCGAACTCACCGCCGTTCTCCACGTAGATGATGCGAGCGTGCTCGAGGAATCGATCGACCAGGGCGTGAACGCGAATGTTCTCGCTCACTCCCGGAACGCCGGGGCGCAGGCAGCAGATGCCACGAATCAGCAAATCGACCTGCACACCTTCGCGCGACGCCGCGTAGAGGGTGGTGATGACGTCTGGATCGACCAGCGAATTCAGCTTGGCCACGATGCGCGCCGGCTTGCCGGCCCGGGCGTGCGCCAGTTCGCGGTGGATCAGGCCCAGGATGGCCTCGTGGAGACCGAGGGGCGCCAGCAGTAGCTGGTTCCACTTGGCTGGGGCCGAGTAGCCCGTCAGCAAATTGAACAGCGAGGTGGCGTCCTCTCCGAGGTCTTCGCGCGCGGTGAACAGCGAGACGTCTTCGTAGATGCGCGCGGTGGTTTGATTGTAGTTCCCGGTTGCCAGGTGCACGTAGCGGCGCAGGGAGTCGCCCTCCTTGCGCACGACCATCAGGACCTTGGCGTGGGTCTTGAAGCCCAGCAGGCCGTACATCACGTTGACGCCCGAGCGCTCCAGGGTGCGCGCCCACTGGATGTTGCTGGCCTCGTCGAAGCGGGCCTTCAGCTCCACGACGGCCGTCACTTCTTTGCCCAGCTCGGCCGCGCGTTGCAGGGCGCGGACCATTGGTGATTCACCGCCCGTTCGGTAGAGCGTCTGCTTGATGGCCAGGACGTTGGGATCCTCGGCCGCCTGCGTCACGAAGTCGATCACTGCCTCGAACGACTCGTAGGGGTGGTGCAGGAGCACGTCCTTCTCGCGGATCGTGGCGAAGAAGTCTTCGCTGTCGCGCAGGGGCGGCACGTAGACGGGGCTGAAGGCGGGGTCCTTCGCCTCGGGACGGTCGTCCCCGCTGGTCACGCGTGCGAAGGCGTCCAGCATGAGCGGGGCGTCGGTGAGGTACACGTCGCGATCTGCGGCGAGACCGTGTTCTTCGCACAGCCAAGCGAGCGATTCGGCCGAGCGGGTGCCGGAGACCTCGAGGCGGACGGCATGGCCACGCTCACGACGGCGGAGCTCTGCTTGAATCGTCAGCAGCAGGTCCTCTCCTTCGTCCTCGTCGAGCTCGATGTCGAAGTTGCGCGTGACACGGAACGAGAAGTGGTCCGTGGACGCTTGGTTCGGGAACAGGCGCGATGCGTGGCGGAAGATCAGGCTCTCCAGCGAGATGAAGGCGCGCCGCGCTCCGGCGACCACCGTGGGCAGGAGCCGGGGGAGGCTGGTCGGTAGCTGTACGAGACCGAACTCCGGCTCGGTGGGGTTGTCGCGCTCGAGCACGAAGCCGACGTTGATCGACTTGTTGCGCAGGTGCGGAAACGGGTGCGCCGGATCGATGGCGATTGGCGTGAGCACGGGGAAGATGTCGCGCTCGAAGCGCAGATCGAGTTGGGTCAGCTCCTCGGGCGTCAGCTGCTCGGGGGTGACGACAGCGACGCCTGCCGTCAACAGCGCCGGCTGGACGAGCTCACGCCAGATGCGCCCCTGCTCGGAGCACAGCTCGTGAGCACGCTCGGAGACCGCGACGAGCTGCTGTTCGACGGTGCGGCCGTCGGCTGTCGGCTCCATCACGTTGCTGAGGATTTGGGCCTGCAGGCCGGCCACCCGCACCATGAAGAACTCGTCCAGGTTCGACGAGAAGATGGCCAGGAACTTGAGCCGCTCGTAGAGCGGAACCAGCTCCGAGCGTGCCTCGGCCAGGACGCGGGCGTTGAACTCGAGCCAGCTCAGCTCGCGATTCAAGTAGAGGTTGGCCTCGTCGTACTGGGGCGGCTTCTGCCCCACAGGCATGTGTTTGGGGAGGCTGACCTTGGCGACTTTGCGCCTGGCGTTCGACATGGGCACGAGGCCTTGGACGTTAGACCGATTCGGCCTGCGTGTGCAGTTCTCCGAGGGCGATCAGGAACCACGCCGCATGGGGCAGCCACTGCTCGTACCAACGCCAGCCGTGGTCCCCTTCCAAATCGTCACGACCGAAATCCACGTCTGCCTCATCGCCGTGCGACGCGGTGATGCCGTTGCAAATCCCGCCGGGCGCGCTGGGCCACAGGTCCATGTAGCTGCGATTGTGGAAGCCAAAGCCGTGCAGCATGCACGAATCGAAGGGGTTTTTCCCACAGATCCAGTCGAGCTGAGCGAAAGCGAAGCTGCGCAGCTCGTTGGCCAGGGCGCGCTCGGCCGAGCCCAGCTCGCGAGCGAGCCAGCCAGCCGCGGCAGCCAAGGAGGCCAGGCGGGCGTTCTCCCCCTGCCACCAGTAGCCGGTCTCGTTCTGGTGCGGGATGAAGAAGCTGGTTCGGCGGTGGCCGCTCACGTCCTGCACGTACTGGCGCGCATAGCCGTAGGGGTTCTCGGTCTCGCGCGAGATGGCCAGCTCGAAGCGCAGGAGGCGCGTGGCCGCAGCCAGCCATTCGGCCTTTCCTTCGCGATCCAGCTCGGCCAGCCGCAGCAGGGCGATGGCCGGGAGGCCGGCCTCCGCCGCATGAAAGAACGGTCGATCGCCGGAATCGGCCCGCAGCCAACCAGCCACCGGTCCGTCTTCACGAATGCGCGCCACCAGGCTGGCTGCTCTGTGACGGGCGCGTTGCAAATGGGTGACGTTCGAGTTGGCGGCGTAGAGCTCGCAGGCGGCGAGTAGGGCGCAGTAGTCGTCGATCACGTTCTCGTGACCGTCGTCGAGGTACTCGAGGTTGTGCTGCTCCAGGTGAGCGAAGCCTCGCTCGGCGGCGGCCACGAAGGACGCCTCGCCCAGGACGCGGCCGGCGCGAGCCAGGGCCGCGATGGTGGCTCCGCCGCCTTGGCGGAAGCCCGCCTGGTAGCCCGGCAGGAGCTCGCCCTTCTGGGTCCGGTACGAGCAGATCACCCGACGCTCGGGGAACTTCGACCATTGGTCGAACACCGTCATGTAGAAGTAGCCGGCCGGATCCTGCATGCGCGCCAGGAACTCGGCGCCGTGACGCGCCTCATCGCGCAGTCGCTCGGCCGCGCCGCTGGCATGGTGACCACTCAGCCGTTCGTAGTGCTCGAGCAGACCCCAGACGACGATGGGCGTCTGCTGGGGGTTCATGAAGTTGGCGTAGGAGAGGTGGGAGAGGTACTTCGAGACATCACCGGAGGCGTCGTACCAACCGCCGTGCACATCCACTCGATCGGTGCGCCCGCCCACGAAGCCCATGCTGCGGTCCGCCGCATCCCACGCCAGATCGGCTCGCTGGCTACGAAAGTAGCCCAGCAACGCATCGAGCGTGGCACGCCACAGCGCGTCGTCGCCGACCAAGAAGGGCTTGGAAGACTCGCTTCCCGCGCGCAGCACGTAGCGCCCACGGGGCAGTCCGCTCAGATCGACGCGAGCAACCTTCCGCCCGCGGAAGGTGCCGTGGTGGGCGCCCCAGGTGAGGCGACGGGCCTCGGTCCAGCCTGCCGAGTCGAGCAGGACCAGCGAATCAGGGGTGCCCTCGGTGACGTCGAGCAGGGCGCTGGGGTGAGCGTTGCGTTCGTAGGCGACGTGATTGACGTAGAAACGGCTGGCCATTCG
>DATIDO010000428.1:0-4865 GCA_035456245.1 Polyangiaceae bacterium | reverse complement strand
CCGAACATGTCGGCGATCACCTTCTTGCTGACGCCCTGGTTCTCCAGTTCGGCCACCAAGCCCGAGAACACCTCACCCGCGACGTGGCCCAGCGGCGACCGCACCCCTTCGGCTGTCGACAGCCGGGCGATGAGGACGGTCGTCTGCCGCACGATGGCGTCGATGAGCACCTGCGATCTCATGGTCTTGGCAGGGGAGCACCGGGGCCCAGCCCTGACAAGAACGCCCCCCGACGTCGGACCCGGAAGGAGGGGGGAACTTTCGTGCCTCCCCTGCCTGGAAATTTGCGGCCCATGCAGACAGGCGTCGCAGGCCGCTGCGCCTTCAGGCGCTGCCGTGCGCCGGCTGCAGCAGTGCTCAGGCGCTGAAGTCGCCGGCCCGCTCGGGCTGGTAGTTCACCGCTTCGATGAGGACCTTCTTGGTGCGGCCGCCCGGGAGACGCCACTCGATCTCCTGCCCGACGCGCATGCCGAGCAGCGCGCTGCCGATGGGAGCGAGCACCGAGACGAAATGTCCGCTCGAGTTCACGTCCTTGGGGTAGCAGAGCGTCATTTCGCGCGACTCTTCGCCATCGATGCGGAATCGAACCCGGCTGTTCATGCTGACGACGTCCGGCGGCATGGCGCTTGGCTCCACGAGATCAGCGCGGTCGAGCTCGGTCCACAGCTGCTCGTGGGTGCCGTACTGACCGAAATCGACGGCGTCGAGCAGGCTAGCGATGCGTTGGTAGTCCGAAGTACTGATGATGATGCGGGGTAGGAGTTGCATGAGGGTATCCTCGACCGGTGCGCGCATCGCGCCGGGACGATGTAGGTAAACCAGTGTTGGTGAACAGCGGTAGTCAGCACGCGCGCGTGGCGCTGCAGGAGCTCCCGATTCGCCCAGTGTTGCCCATCTTTTCGGTGGCGCAACTCGTACACACCAATCGGTGGACGAGAGTGCGCAACTGTAGGCGATACCCGTCAGTACAGGCCCGCGAGCCAACTCTCGAGCGTGGCGACGCGAGTGGGCTCGGCTCCCAGTTGAGCCGCCGCGATCGCGCTCCAGGTGATGTTCTGCTCGGTCGTCCACTCGGTCCAGCCGCCGGGCAGGTACGGCCGGTTCTGGTCGTCGAGCGGAAGCGGCGTGCGCGCAGCGTCCAGGCAGAAGCGCTGGCCCGACTTCACCTCCAGCTCACCGTCGTCCGGATCGGGGCCGAACATGCGCGCGTCCAAGTCGCAGCGCCGATACTGGTCGCCCGTCGTGCCTGCGAAGAAGGCGTTGTACTGGGCGAGCACGGCGTTGACGAACATCAGGTGCAGGCCCGGCGCGATGGCGTCGAGCTTGGCGAAGCGCGTCCTTTGCCAGTCGTTGGGGCCGCGGTGCAGGATCTCGGTGGCGCTCAGCTTGAACAACAGATCGGCCTTGCTGTTCATGCCCGTGTTCTTGAACAAATTCTCGGGCTCGTTCGGATCCGGCGTGTCGAACGAGATGTCGGTGTTGGCCAGCTGGGCCAGCTTGGTGCGGATCTGGAAGTAGCGGGCCAGATGAGCGGCGGCGATCCAATCGGGGGCGCCGGCCGTGAGCAGGTCGTCGACAACCGCGGTGGTGAAGCCCAGGTGGTACGGCCAGTCCATCGGGCCGCTCGAGGCGCCGGCCCAACCCGAGTTGAGCGACATCTGCAGCTGGTACCACTGGTTGGTGCGGTAGTAGCTGACGAGGCGCGGCTCCCAGGAGAAGTAGAACTCACGCAGCTGGTCGCCCTGCTTCTCCGGCGCGTACAGCATGTGCGGCGCCATGTAGAAGACGCTGGGCCAGCTGAAGGGCCAGCCGCGCACTGCGCCTTCGCCCACCCACTCGCCGGCGTCGGTCTTCTTGCCGCGGAACTGGCTCTGCGCGCCCTCCAGACCAAAGCGGTGCGAGAGCTCCCACTGCTTCACGCCCAGCCAGTGAAAGGCCGCGAAGGTCGCGCGCTCGATGAAGGCCTGCTTGCTGAAACCGAGGCGCGCGGCCGGCTCGTCGTCGAAGAGCGCCTGGGTCTCGGGATCGAGCAGCGCCTGCAGCTTGGCGCCGCCGATCTCACCGCCGAACGGGTTGGCTGCGTCGCCCGACTCGCGCGTCCCGCGACCACCGCCGACCAGCGGAATGGTCTTGCCTCCCAGGTCGTTGAACCACGAGTGCATCTGCTGGCGCTGATCCGGTGTCAGATGACTCCAGTCGCCGTACTCGCCGTTCGGGTTGGCGTTCTCCGCCAGCCAATCGCGCACGCGCTCGAAGACCTTCTGCGGGTTCTCGGTGTCGGGCGACTTGGCCTCCCAGAGCCCCGCCTGCTCGCCGTCGTCGGGCGTCCACACGTCGAGCGGATGCACGATGGGTAGCCAGGCGTTCCAGTCGGGGAACTGCAGCGGCACGCTCATTTCTCGGGTGTTCAGCGGCTTCTGCGGATCGACGGAGAGAGCCGCGTCCAGCTGCTCCTGCGTGACAGCGAGGTCGCCTTCGCTCGGCGTGAGGCCAGCGAACGCTTGGACGAAGGCTTTGCCGTCGGCCAGCACCCCGGCGAGGCCTGCGCCGGCAGCCCACTCGTGCACGGGCTTCTGATCGAGACCGGGGCCCGGCTGGTACGGCGGGTTCCACGGCGTGGCGGCGGCGACGTGGGGCACGGCGTCGTAGAGGGACGAGCGCAGGTAGGCGACGATCTGTCGGCCCTGGTCGTCGCTCAGCCCGTGAAAGCGACTGCGCTGGACGATCGATTCGTTCGAGTAGTTGAAGTAGGCCAGATCGCGGCCGTCCTCGGCGTGGCACGAGGAGCAGGCGGCCCGCAGTTTGCGCGGCACGATGGGGGACTTGATGAGCCGATCGTAGCCGTGCCAGAGCGCCTCGCCGGCCTGCACGTCGGCGTCCTCGTAGGCCGCTTCTTTCTCCTGCTCGACGTCGTACTGGCGCCGCGTGAAGGTCGAGGCCGAGTCGCCGCTTTCCTTCTGGAAGTCGAGATCGAGCACGCGCAGACCGTTCGAGTTGCCGTCGGTGCCGTTGAAGCGGAAGTCCACGGGCGTCTTCTCGGGGAAGGCGCGCAGGCGGCCGCGCGCAGCTGCGTCGAGTCGCACGACGAAGCGGCCGGTCACCACTCCTCCGTTCACGCCACCGTGGGCTGCGATGACCGGCTCGAACTCCACGTTCACGTCCGTCACGTCGAGCCACGGCGCGTCTTCACCGCCGATGCGCACGCTCGTCTTCACTCGGGTGAGCGGCTGCGAGAGCTTCTCGAACTCGGGCGAATCGTAAAAGCCACAGCGATGGCAGAGGACCGAGAGGGCCGTCACGTCATCGGGGGCGACGCCTTCGTCGAGGCCGACGTTGCGGCCGGCCACCACGGGCTCCTCGGGTGAGCCGCTGCCCAGCACCTCGATGGGGAACAGCAGCCAGGGTCCGTCCGGCCCTTCGCCTTCCGTCCCACCATCGGGTCCGACTCCGTCCGAATCACCCGAGCCGTCCCCGGGATCCGAGGGCTCGCCCCCGCAGGCCAGGAGGGAGAGGGGGAGCAGCAGGGCTGCGGCTGCGCGGCGGAGGAGGGACGTAGAGCCGGGTGCGAGCATGGCGTTCGCGTTTTCGGTGGGGAGCACCGGCGCTTTCCGATCAGGGGCCGGCGCTTCCACGGTCGATTGGGTGGGACACCACCGCACTCGGCTGGCGCAGGGCTGAATGTTTCCCATGAGCATGTGCGCTCGTGTTTCCGGTCCGCCGCCAGCACCCGCCCGCCACCAACAGTTCGGCAGCAGCAGAGCGGGGCTATTCGCCAGCAGCGAAGCGCAGCATGATGGCCGACGATGCAGCTCGACGGCGCCTCGACACGTCGCCATCTGCCCCTGGTCACCGGGGCGCGTGGCACCCGCCCGCACGAGCTTTTGCCCGAGGACGAGACGGACGCGCGCTACCAGCCGCGCTTCGCCATCTGGGAGCTCACGCTGCGCTGCACTTCGCGCTGTCGGCACTGCGGCTCCCGCGCAGGCGCATCGACGCGCCCGAACGAGCTGAGCGTGGAGGAAGCGCTCGCTCTGGCCGATCAGCTGGCTGACCTCGGTGTGCTCGAGGTCTCGCTGATTGGCGGCGAGGCCTTCTTGCACGACGGCTTCTTGCGGATCGTCGAGCGCATCGCTCGGCGCGGCATCAAGGTGGCCATCGCGACCGGGGGTGTCGGTGTGGACGCCGAGCTGGCGCGCTCGGCAGCTGCAGCTGGCCTCGGCAGCGTCAGCGTGTCGATCGATGGCATCGGCAAGACGCACGACGCGCTGCGCGGCGTGCGCCGAGGTTACGAGGCCGCGGTGGAGGCGCTCGGGCACTTTCGCGCGGCCGGGGTGCAGATCGGTGTCAACTCCCAGTTCAACCGCAGGAATCTCGCGGATCTCGAAGGGCTGGCCGATCTGGTGTTGGCCGAGGGGGCGAAGGGTTGGCAGGTGGCCATCACCGTAGCGATGGGTGAGGCCGCCGATCGTCCCGAGATCTTGCTGCAGCCGTACGACGTGCTCGAGTTGATCCCGCGCTTGGCCCAGCAGAAGGAGCGCTTGGCCGAGCACGGCGTCTTGCTCTGGCCGGGCAACAACATCGGCTACTTCGGGCCGCACGAGCGCACGCTGCGCGGCACGAGCGGCGCGGGTCACTACGCGGGCTGCGGCGCCGCGCGCTCGGTGATCGGCATCGAGAGCGACGGCAGCATCAAGGGCTGCCCGTCGCTGCCCACGAACCCGTACTCGGCCGGAACGATCCGCGAGCACTCACTGCGCGAGCTGTGGCAGCGCGCCCCGGTGTTCCAGGCCCAGCGCGCCCGCACCAAGGATTCCCTCTGGGGGTTCTGCGGGGATTGCTACTACGCCAGCGTGTGCCGCGGCGGT
>DATIDO010000427.1:0-14588 GCA_035456245.1 Polyangiaceae bacterium | reverse complement strand
AGAGGTACAGCTCCGTCATCTCCTTGTCCGGCCGAAAGAGATGCGTGCGCCGCTGCGTGCGGCGGGTCACGAGGAACGTCATGCCTGCTTCGATGCGACGTGGCTGGGTCACGTCACTCGGTCAGCAAGCGGCGTGCCGCTCCGAGCGCAGCCTCCAATGGCTGCGCCACGACGCTCGAGTGCTGGCCGCCACCCGGCGACGGGTGGCCGCAGCCAGAAAATGCCAACCTGGGTCGGGTCAGAGGCGGAGTTTGAGGACTTGGTCGAAGCCGTCCGGGTTGTCCATGTCGAATTCGGGGCGGGCGGCTTGGAGGGTGACCTCGTGGCGAGTGATGCGGCCCGCGAGATCACGGGAGAGCTTGATCTGGACGTCGTGCGGCGTGGTCACGGCCTCCTGGCCCTTGAGCACCGACACCTGCGAGGTGACCACCAGCGCCGCGCTGCGCCCCTCGACCACGAAGCGCACCGTGAAATGCTCGCCATCCTTCTTCGCGCGATCCGTGTCCCAGCCCACGACGAGGCTGTCCACCAGCTTTTCGACCACCTCCACCGGCGACGTCTCGTCGCCCGACCCGCTCGACTCCGCCTGAGGGGCGGTCGCAGGGGGCTCACCCGCAGGAGCGCAGCCTCCCAGTGCGAGAGCTGCGGCGATGACTAGGTGATGGATCGATGATGCGCTGACGGTCTTGGCCATGGGTCCCTCCAACCTGCGACTGTGCCGTGACTTGCCGCCCCTGTCACGATCGCCAGCGACCCGCCTCCTACTTCGCTACGCCGAACCCGAGTTCCCCCGCCAAAGGTCGAGGAACCCGCAGACGCACTCCAATAGCCGACGCGGAAGTTCGCCCGGAACCTTGCTACGAAGGAGCGATGAGGCTTCCCGGCGAACCCCCGCACTGGATCTCCTTGGTGTTCGCGGCCTGGCCGCTCCTCCTCGGCTTCCTGTCGGTCTGGCAACGGCGGAGTCGTGGCGCACCCGTCCTGTTCTTCGGCGTCGAGGGTGCGACCTTTCAGGAGCGCGGCGTGAGCGGCCAGGTGCTCCGGCGCGCGTGGTGGCTGCGTGGCGGCGCCAACAACGTGCTCGTCGTCGCGCTGGCCGACGGCAGGCTCGTGATACGGCCGTACTTTCCCTTCAACCTGTTCTTCCTGCCCGAGTGGCTCGGACTCGAGCTCGACGTGCCTGCCGCGAAGGTGGAAGTGATCGGGAGCGAGCGGCACTGGTTCCAGAATTGGCTACTCCTGAGGCTGCCCGAGCCGGACGGCACCACGGTCGACGTGAGGCTGAGGATGAAGGATCCCGAGATGCTCGTGCGGGTGCTCGACTCGCAACGACGTCCGAAGCGCTGATCGAGCCAGCCTGGCAGCCGAACCTCCGGGAGAAGCGCCTCGTGCTAGGGAGGGATGCCATGGCCGAACCGGCAGCGACCGCGGACAATCAGCGCCTTTTCGGCGGGCTCTCGATCACGTTCCTGGTCGTAGCCTTCCTCGCCGGCACCGATCTGTTCATCGACGTGCGTGACGGCTACCCGCTGGAGCACGTCTACACCGAGATCGTCTTGCTGTCGGTCGCCGCCGTGGGTGCCGTGTTCATGGGACGCCATTGGCAGGCGGTGCTGCGGCGAGCCGATGAAGCCGAAGAGGTGAATCAGGTGCTCGCGGCGCAGCTCGAAGCGACACGGAACGAGGCCGAACGCTTTCGCGGGGAAGCTCAGGATCTCGTCCGCGGTCTCTCACGCGTGATCGATCAACAGTTCGAACGCTGGGGGCTCTCACCCGCCGAGCAAGCAGTCGCTCGGCTTCTCCTCAAGGGCATGAGCCACAAGGAGATTGCCGAACTGCGCTCGGTGAGTGAGGCGACCGCGCGACAACAGGCCCGAGCCGTCTACAAGAAGTCCGGCCTATCCGGTCGCCACGACCTGGCTGCCTTTTTCCTGGAAGATTTGCTGGGTCCGCGCGCGTGAGGCGCCGCGCGCGTGACGCATCAGCGCCTGAGGGGGCCGCGCGCGTGAGAGTCCGCGCGTCTGAGCGTCCGCGCGCGTGAGGCGCAGCTCCCCCGTCACGCTTTCGCGCCCGCAGCAGCCACCTCGACCGGCCGCTTCTCGCGATAGAACCACGGGATCAGCGCCGGAAGAATGACGAGGGTGAGGACCGTGCTGGTCACGAGACCACACACGACGACCACCGCGAGCGGCCGTTGCACCTCGGCACCGACTCCACTGGCAAACATCATGGGGAGGAATCCGAGTGCGGCCACGCTGGCCGTCATCATGACGGGCCGCACTCGTTGCCGTACTGCGCGCTCGGCAGCGACACGCGGGCTCACACCCGTTGCCAACTCCTGACCGAGCGCAGTGATCAGGACGACGCCGTTCAGTACCGCAATGCCGCTCAATGCAATGAAGCCGATGGCGGCAGGAATGGACACCGGGAGCCCCGTTAGCATCAGACCGACCGTCCCACCCACCACGGCGAATGGGACATTCAGCAGGATCAGCGCGGCAGGGCGGATGGCTCGGAACAGCGCCAAGAGCAACGAAAACAGCGCCACCAACACCAACGGGACGAGGATGCTCAATCGCGCGCGCGCCCTCTGCAGGCTCTCGAACTGGCCGCCCCACTCCAAGCGGGTGCCCTCCGGCAAACGCAACTCTCGCGCCAGCAACGCCTGCCCGTCCCTCACCACGCTACCGAGATCGCGACTGCGCACGTTGAAGCCAACGAGCCCTCGGCGCTGGGACCGTTCGTGATGAATCAAGGCCGGCGTCAACGTCTCGGTCACCTGAGCGACGCGCCCGAGCGGAACGAGGGCGCCGCCTGGCGCTGGGATCGGTAGCGCGTCCAGCGTCAGCGCGCTCTGTTGGATGCCGTTCTTGAGTTGAATGGGCACTCGCACCGAGCCGTCGTAGGTCGTCCCGACGACCTGGCCGGCGCGCAGAGCCACGATCTGATCGAGTACGTCGCGACTCGTCAGGCCTACCTGGCTCGCCTCCAGAGCGCGGGGGCGCACCTCGAGCAGGGGCACGACGGGGGGGCCCATGACGCGCACGTCATCCGCTCCCGGAACACGGCTCAAAAGCTCGGCGGCCCGTGCTTCGAGCTGGGCGAGCTGCGCCAGGTCATCACCGAAGATGGCCAACGTGACGTCGGTCACGCTGCCTCCCACCAACTCGTTGAAGCGCATCTGGATCGGCTGGGTGAAGCCGAGCTCGTCGGGCGGGGCATCCTTCTCCACGGCGCGCTGAATCTCCGCGATCAACTCCTCACGCTCGAGACCGTCTCGCCACTCGGCGTGCGGCGCCAGATCGATGAAGACGTCGGCCTGTTCGGGCCCCATCAGATCGGTGGCTACCGCTGGGCTACCGATGCGGGCAACGACGTTGCGTACCTCGGGAATGCGCCGGACGGCCGTCTCGATCACCAGCTCGTCGGCGACGGCACCTTCCAAGCGAATGTCGGGACGCCGCACGGTCTGCAGCACCAGATCTCCTTCGTCGAGTTGGGGGATGAACGAGGTCCCCAAGCGAGAAAAGGCCCAGACTCCCAAGAGACACCCAGCCACGGCGAGTACGGCCACCCGCCTTGGAGAATCGAGCGCCCAGCTCGAGACCGGGTGGTAAGCCCGCTCCAGCTGACGGACCAACCACGGCTCGCGCCGAGGCACCGAGTCTTCGTCCACGAACGCTGCCAACGCCGCCGGGACGAAGGTGAGCGACAGCACGAGCGCCGTCGCCAATGCCAACACCACGGTCCCCGCCATGGGCCGGAACATCTTCCCCTCGACACCCTCGAGCCCGAGGATCGGCAAGTACACCAGCAGAATCATCACCACCGAGTAGAAGACCGGGCGCGCCATGGATCGCATCGCCCGAACCATGCTGGCCTGCGGCTCTGCAGCGCTCGCTCGCGAACCCTCCACGCTGGCCAGCGCCGTTCTCCCCGCAGCCAGCGCCACGAACACCGCTTCGGCCATCACCACTCCGCCATCGACGAGCAAGCCGAAGTCGAGTGCGCCCAGGCTCATCAGATTGCCCGGGATACCGAGCAAGGCCATACCCGCTACGGCACCGAGAAGCGACAGCGGGATCACGGCAGCGACGATGGCCCCCGCACGCCAGCTGCCGAGCAGCGCGAACAGGATGCAGACCACCAAAGCCGCGCCTTCGAGCAGGTTTTTGGCCACCGTGCGCAAAGTGGCAAAGACCAAGTCTCCGCGATCGTAGACCACACTCAGATGGACGTCGGGAGGCAATACCGCGTGGACTTCGCTCATCTTGTCGTGGACGCGGTCGAGCACCTGCAGCGCGTTGTCGTCCAGGTGCATCTGCACCATGACGAACAGGGTCTCGCCTCGTCCGTTGGCCGTAGCCGTGCCCAGGCGCGGGCGGATCCCCTCACGCACTTCGGCGACGTCGCCGACCGTCAGGACGCGCCCGTCCGGCTGGCGGCGAATGACGGCGGCCGCCAATTGGCCGTGCCGTTCTGGCCACGCCACGCCGCGCAACAGGGAGCCCTGCCCCCCCTTCTCCAGAACGAACCCGGCTGCGTGCCCCGTCGCCCTACGAAGGGCCTCCTCGAGCTCCGCCTGAGTAACGGCTCGCTGCGCCATGCGCAGCGGATCCATCGCCACATCCATGGTGCGCGTCCGCGAACCCCACGTATTCAGTTCGACGACTCCGGGGACGCTGCGCAGCAGCGGTGCGATGCGATAGGCCACCAGCTCGGAAAGCTCGGTGGTGGTGCGGTCGGAGGACTCGACGGTGAACTGGTAGATCTCGCCCAACCCTCCGCTCAGCGGGCCCAGCTCGGGCGAGTCGACCCCGTCGGGCAGCGTGTCCCCGAGCGACGAGAGCCGCTCCTGCACCAACTGACGCGCCTGCAGGATCGGGATCTCGTCGTCGAACAGCACGGTGACCGACGAGATCCCGGCGCGCGAGACGCTGCGCTGGTTCGTGGCATGAGGGAGCCCACCGAGCACCAGCTCGATGGGTCGAGTCACCAGGCGCTCGACTTCCTCGGGCACGTAACCCGGAGCGGCGGTGAGGACGAGGACCTGCTGTCCCGTGACGTCCGGCAGCGCGTCGAAGCGCAACGTGCGACCCAACCAAAGTGCGAGCACCGCTGCCACGGCCGTCGCCACGAGCACACGGACACGATGACGGAGCGACGCATCGACCAGCGCTTCGATCATCGTCCGGCCTCGGCCACGCGATCCCCCTCCCGGAGATCGCCCGTCACCCAGGCGCTCGAGCCCGACGCGGCCAGCACCCGCACCGAGATCGTCTCGGTCTGCTGAGCTCGGAGGCGCTGCAGCGCGCGCGCCGAACCGGTGGTGAGTGCGCCCAACGCTCCGAGCGGCACCTCCCAAACGTCGCTGGCTGCGTGCACGCGAACACTGCCACGCAGGCCGTCCTGGAGAGGCGGCGCGTCGATCAGCGCGTACCAACTGGTCCGCGTGCCGTCGTTCGGCGAAACTACCTGGTTCAGCGGCTCCGTCGCCATGCGGAACGTTCGACCATCCAAGGTGACGAAGTCGGCCGCGCTGATCGAGGGCAGCCCGGAGGCCGTGTGCACCTCGACTCGGGTGCCACCCGTACCCACGACGCGAAGCAGCGGAGCTCCACCGCCGTCGTAGGTCGCGCCGGGTCGTGCGGCCAGCTCGGTTACGATCCCCGCGACTGGCGCTCGCAGCTTCCAATGGCCGCTGCCGACGATCCCGGCTGCGTCGCTCGACTTCAGCCCCGCTGCCGCCAGCGTGGCCGCCGAGCGCAGCTGTTCGGCCTCCGACGCACGCTCCTGCATGCGTTCGGACAAGACCTCGGCCTGCGTAGCCAGGCCCTCGCCACGCAGCTGTTCGAGTTCCTTGGCGCGAGTTGCGTGTGCCTGACGCAGCGAAGCGGCGCTGACGAGGCTCGCCGCAGCCTGCTGGACGTCCGGGCAGAGCACCTCGACCAGGGGCTGCCCCTTTTCGACACGCTCACCCACTTGAACCAAGACGCGCTGCACCATCAGGCGCTGCAGCGCGCTGAGCTCACCGGACGACGATGCATCGGCCCGCAGGATGCCGGGAGCCTCGAGTAGACTCGGATCGCTCGGCTGTCGAACGGCAACGAAGCGGGTGCTGGCCGACGGACGGGCCGCGTCGGACGGGCCGGCGGCGTGGTCTGTCGTTCCCGGTTCGGAAGGGTGCGCTGCGGGATTGCCGGCGGGATTGCCAGGCGCGTGGTTCACGCCCGCGAGCTTCGGCGTGGTGTTCGCACGGGAGATGGCGAGCCCGGCTCCAACGAGCGCCGCAGCTGCGAGAAGCACTGCAGTCCCGATGACGGCTGCGCGAACGACGGCTGGGCGCCGCAGGTAGTTCGGAATCATGGGGTCGGAGCGTCGTCGGTGCTGCGGTAGAGTTCGGCGAGCAGGAGCCACAGGCGCACGCGCGCCCAACGCGCTCGTCCCAACGCGGCGATGCGCTGCTCTTCGGTAGCGCGTCGCCGCTCTTCGGCCGCGAACACACCAAACTGAGTCTCTTGGCCGCGCGCCAACGAGGCGCGACGCGCGTCCTCGAGTCGCTGGAGCGCGGGCAAGAGCACTTGGTCGAGTGTGTCGAGTCGCTGACGGGTGTGTTCGTACTCGTGGAGTGCGTCGGAGATCTCGGCACGTGCAGCGGCGCGGGCAGCAGCCGTCTCGAGGCTTTGGCGGCTGGCCTGCCCACGCAGAACCGATTCGCTGCGCCGCGTCTGTCCGCTCGATGGCAGGCTCGCTCCTACGATGCCGTACGCCACCCAGGCATTTTCGCTGGAGCGCTCCAGCTGAGCGCCGAACTGGAGCACCGCGCCTCCGAGCGCCCGGGCTTCGACTTCTCGCGCTCGGATGGCCAACGCGGCCAGCTCACTGGATTGCACGGCTGGCAGCCGGTCGACCCGTTCGAGATCGGCGCGCATTCGTTCGAGCGGCGGTAGTTCGGGCTCGGGGCTGGGTCCTGCCGTCTGGATGCCGTCGACAGGAATGCGACCGAGCGCGAGTCCGAGCCGATTCGAAGCAGCGAATCTCTCTCCTTCGAGTTCGAGCGCGTGAGTCATCAGCTCGGCGCGCTGTGTCTCTGCTTCGTCCAACGCTTGGCGTGTGGCGCTCCCGGTCTCCAACGCTCGACGAGCGAACTTCACTCGCTCTTCGCTCGTGCGGAGGCGCTCGCGCAGGGCCACCTCCCGTTGCTCGACGGACCACAGCTCCAGCCAGGCGAAGGCCGCCTCCAGCCGGGCTTCCAGACTGCGAGCTCGAGTCTCGGCATCGAGGGCGCCGCGCTCGGCCGTACTGGCCTTTTGATGGGAGCTGCCCAGACCCCGCAGGTTCCAACCTTGGGTCACGCTCGCCTGCATCTCGAACCCGGTACCCACCGGTGAGCTGACGGTCGCCCCGGGCATCAGGACCACGTTGGTCCCCGCCCAAGATCCGCTGAAGGTCCCGTCGTGCTGGCGACGACTGGCCAGTTCGGCGGCGGGGGCCTGTGCCTCGGGGCTGCCGGGGGCAAGCTCCAGGACCTGATCGAACGTCAGCGATTCCGCTCGGACTGTCCGCGACGCAAGCAGGACCAGGCCTGCCACCAGCCACCTCCCCCCAACTCGACCCCAACGGGCGCACCCGAGGTCACCCATGACCCGGCCCAAACCCCGGCCCAAATCCCAACCTGGGTCGGGTCCCAAACCCCAACCTGGGTCGGCTGAGGACAGCGCGCGGGGTGGCCCAGGGTCGCCGGTGACCTGGCCAAAAACCCAACCTGGGTCGGGTGGAGGAGGGGGGGTGGCGGGGGTCACAGGGGGTCGGGAAAGCAACCTGGGACGGGTTGGGGTGGGGGGCTATCCACTCGATGTCATATGGTTGAAATGATTGGGTATTGTTGGGTGTATTCGCCATTCGGTGGATGGCAATTTCACGGGTGTGACGGGGGCCGCCGGGGGGACGGGAGGGTGGGGTCCGGGGATGGGCATGGTGCTGACCATGAGGGGTGCGGGGACCGGCGACCGACGAGCGGCCCCAGACCCAGCAGGCTGTCGGTGATGCTCGAATCCTCGTGTAGCCTCCCCACCAGCATGGTCCGACTCACAGCTCCCTTCGGGATCCTCGCACTGACGTTCGCTCTGGCTGGCTGCGATCAAAAGCAGGCCGGCTCGGAACAAGCCCCCCCGGCCGCGCCCGCCGCGTCAGCGGCAGCGGCGCCCACACCCCAGCCCCCCGCCAAGCCGACCGAGGTGACCTTCGTGAAGAAGGTCCCGACAACCGGGATCAAGGCCACCTTCAGCCGCAAGACCTCCACCAAGTTCACGATGGGCGAGAAGGCCTTTCGCGAGTCGTCCGTCATGGAAGCTGCCTTCGACGTGAAGGCCTCCGACGAGTTCCGCGTCACCAAGGGTGGCCTCGAGGTGAAGGAGCTCTACACGACCTCGCAGGACGGTACGGGCAGCGAGAAGAAGAGCGTGAGTCCGCTCGCCGGCTCGAGCTACGTCGTCACACGCAACGACGACGGGAAGCTTGCCGCGCTCGACTCCGGTGGGGACAAGGTCTCCGCTTCGACGCTGAAGCTCCTGAGCGAAGAGTACGGAACGTTCTTCGAGAAGAGCCGCGACGCGGAGTTCCTGCCCGATCGCGCGCTCAAGCTGGAGGAGAAGCTGATGCCCTCGTCCGACACCATGCTGAGCGCGCTCGGCATCAAGGACGACGGGAACACACTGATCGACGGCACCGAGTTCTTCCTGAAGAAGATCGAAGCCGATCGGAGCAGCTTCGACGTCACCATGACCATGACGCAGAAGATTGCGGGCGCAGGCCTGCGCGTGCGCGCGAAGCTGAAGGGTCAAATCGACATTCGACCGGATGGCGCCTGGATCGTGGGGATCGATCTGAAGGGTCCGCTCACGATCCTCGACTCGAAGGGTGACGAGAAGGGCTCGGGCGATCTGAGCATCTCGGCCACCCAGACCCTGAAGTGACCCAAACGACGACGGTCACCTTTCTACGCTGAGCGCACCAGCGCCGACGCGAGGACTGGTGACCGTTCGCTCGGCCGGCTGAGCCAGCTTGTGCCAGCCATGACAGGGCTGCCTCGATCTCGGCCGACGGAGCACCGGCCCATCGGGGCGGATCCATTCGCAACGCGGCGCCAGCGAGCGGCGCCGGCGAGCGGCGCCAGCGAGCGGGCCAGCGAGCGGGCCAGCGAGCGAGCCACCCTCAGAGCGAATGGACAGTCTTCTCGAAGATGTAGGTCTTCCCTTCGAGCTCGAGCGAATTTGTCTCGGGATCGTAGGTCGCTTCGACCGGCTCACTTCCCTCGTCGAAGGGCTGGAGCACGACGGTGTTGCCTCGAAACGAGAACGTCCCGGCGTCTCCATGGTCGGAGTAGCTCCAGTAGTACGCGTCCCTTATCCGGCTATTTCCCGAGAAGCCCATGTCTTCACGGACGAAGTAGATCTCCCAGTCGCCGAACACCGGTCCATCGGGCCCGAGACCCACTTCGCCGCTCGTCGTGCTCCTGTATTGGCTGCCCAACAGCTGCTCGTTCGGATTGGGACCACATCCGGCGACGCCCAAGACAGCAACGCAAAGAGCAATACCCCACCCCGTGCGACGAGCACCCACCAGAGCACGGGAAAGAAGAAGCGAACTCATTCCTTCCCCTCAGCATGGTTCGTGCCAACGGCGGGGCCCGGAGAAGCGCCGCGCACCAAGCAACTCCGAACACCCTGCGGACCCCACCGAACGCCTGACGCCAAACGGTCCCACCCAACGCCCGAGCGCCCAGTGGGTTGACGCTCTAAGGACGGGTCCGACTTCCCGTCCCCTCGACGTACCGATCCCCGACGTAGTTCAACGGCACGTAGCGAACCTCGGGTCGGGCCGCGTCGCCCCAGCGCTCGACTTTGATGAGCTGACGGACTCCGTCGCGCTGACGCGCCCCCACATCGACCTGCACGGCGTACTCGGGACCATAGACGCGCCGATGCGAACTACCGCTGCAGCCCAGGTACACGAGCACCTCGCATTCTCCCCAACCACTGCAGCTCCCCTCGATGGTCGCCATCCAATCGCCGAAGACATCTCGGTCGAGTTCTCCCGACCAGAGCACCACGAGTCGCTCCCCGTTCTCTCCCTCGAGCGCCCTACCCGCCTGGGGCTCGGAGGCGGTTCGCAGGCCGCAGCCTCCCTGCGCCTTCGGTTCGGTACCTGGAACGGCTGGCTCGGCAGGGACGACGGACGCTGCAGGCGCTGCTGCTGCGCTAGCTGGCTCAGTTGCCGTTGCGGCGACTGCCGTCGCAGCGGGGGCTGCTGCTGCGGCGACCGCGGGCTCAGCAGGGGCTGCTGCGGGCAAGCTCGCCTCGACGGCGGGCGAGGCTACTTCGGGCGCGCGAGAGCTCGGCGCGCACGCGATCGCCGAGCAAGCAATGCCGAGGCCGAGGCTGAGGCTGAGGCCGTGCCCCATCCAGCTGGTCCAGCCAACAACGGCCCGCAGTGATCCGGCCCCACCCATACGCGTCAGTAGACCTTACGCGCATCGGAACGGTTTGCCTCCCCGAAGGAAACGCGTCGCGAAGCCAACCTCCGGGTCCGGCGAGCTCCCGAGCGTGCGTCAGGCCAGCATCGTGAGGTGCCGCCGAGCGCTTCGGCCGTCGAAGATCTCGAGCGGTCCGTCGTAGCCAGGGGGCACGTAGGCGCAGAGCGGATCCGGTCCCATCAGGTTCCGCGTCATGGCGAAAGCACGAGCTCGCGAGCCGCCGCAGGTGTGCCGATAGTCGCACACGCCACACTTGCCCTCGAGCAGGTTGGAGCTGCGCAGCAGGCGGAAGGTCGGGTGATCGCGGTAGACGGTGATCGGATCGCGTTGCCGAACACTGCCGCAGTCGACCGGGAGGAAGCCGCTCGGAAAGATCCGCCCGAGATGGGACACGAACAAGAAGCCGCGCCCCTCGTTGACCCAGAGGGCTTGGCGACCACGCGCGCCGATGACCACGTCCGTGCCCGTCTCCTTGCGCTCCTGCAGCGCGAGACGCCGGTAGTGCGCCCCGGCCGTCGTCTTGACCGCGAATGGTGACGTCTTGGCGATCCGAAGCAACCGTTCGAACGCCGTCTCGACCTGCTCGGCCGTCGGCATCAGGGCCAGTGTCGCGCGGCCCGTGGGGACCATCGCGAACACGCTCCACAGCACGATACGCAGCTCCTCGGACAGCGCCGCCAGCTCGTCGAGGTGACCCAACGAGCCAGCATGCAGGGTCGTGTTGATCTGCGTCGGGATGCCCAGGCTCCGCGCCGTGCGCAGGAGAAAAAGGGTTCTTTCGAAGCTGCCCGGCGAACCGCGGAAGGCATCGTGAACGTCCGCACTCGCACCATCGATACTCATCGCGAAGCGCGCGATGCCGGCGCGCTGGAGTGCTTCGAGCAACTCGGGCGTCACCAGGGGCGTAGCCGATGGAGTCAGGCCCATCGTGAGCCCCAAGCTCTTTCCGTATTGGACCAACTCGACCAGATCGGGTCGCTTTGCCGGATCGCCACCGGTCAAGATCACGAGGGGAACCTCGGCAGCGGCAAACTGCTCGAGCAGCTTGCGCGCCTCGACGGTGGAGAGCTCACCCGGGTTGCGATCGGGGCGCGCCTCGGCTCGACAGTGATGGCAGTGCAGATCGCACGCTTGGGTGGTTTCCCAGATCGCTACGAATGGCTTGTCGTCGAACTTCATCGTTGTCTCCGACCATCGAGTGAGCGAGGCACCTGGTGTGCCGTCGAGATGAGCGTCATCGCCACGACGATTGACGTGCGCGCTCGGCACGATTGTCCTTGGAAGGCTCACGGCGCGCACGCAAGGCCCGTGCCACGGAGGCCCAACCGAAACTTCCTGCAAGAAACGCGCATTCCGTATTGCCCGTGTGACGCGACACGCACCTGCCAGGCGCAAGGCTTGCGTCGGCGGACCTACGAGACGCAGGTCTTACGGGAATTCCGTGCAGCGATACGGCGTCCCTCCTGGGGGTCGTCTCCTGGGCCCTTGAGGCCCGATGCTCGATTTCGACGGGCGCGACCTGTTTCGGGACGAGGACGGCCGTATGGCAAAACGGTACGTAGACCCCAAGCTGCGAGCGTTCAGCCACGCCAAATTCCACCTCCGTGCGCGATCGCGACTGGATCCGCTTTCGTTGGCCGGCTTGTCATTTACTCACATGGACGGGTCCCTAGTATGCCGACCATGCTGCTCCGTCGCGTCACGCTGCTCGTTCTTCTGACGTCCCTAGCCCTGGCTTGTGGAACTGGCTCGACCGACGACGGCGCAAAGGACGACGACGCGGATGACGGTGGCCTCGGTGGCCTCGGTGGCCAGGGCGGCGACGGGAGTGACGGCGGGGAGCTGCCCACGTCGCTGACCATGAAGGTGGGCGTCGAAGGTGGCGAGCTCACCATCGCGGCGGCCAAGGTGAAGATTCCAGCCGGCGCTTTGAAGAAGACGGTGGAGATCACCGTCGACACGCTGGAACAAGGAGCGGTCTCCAAGCTGCCCGAGCTGCCCGAAAGCGTGGCGTTGGTCTCCAAGGTCGTACGCTTGCAGCCGCACGGCCTCCAGTTCGAGCAACCCGTCGAGGTGGAAATCGGCGTCTCCAAGCTCACGACGCGTCAAGTTGCCATCAAGTTGGCCAAGGAAGACGACGACACTTGGGAGTCGGTGCAGAAGGTCAAGCCGGGCGCCGACAAGGTCGCCAAGCTGACGGTGAAGAGCTTCAGCCTCTATGCCATCGCCGACGATCCCGACAGCGTGCTGCCCGACACGGGGCCGATCGAGGTCTTGCCCAACGGCTACTACGTCAGCAACGATTGGCACGGCTTCGGCTCGACGGCGACCAGTGGTGCAGCCACCGTGACCTCGGACGTCGCGGAACAGTCCTCCTTTCCCCACTGCTTCTCGGGCGCTGCGGGCAACACCTACGGCGACTACGCCGAGCTCAACTACACCCTGCAGGAGAGCACCGCTGGCGGTGACAACGTGGCCGTCGTGCCCACCCAGGATGGCCTGATGATCGACACGACCAGCACCGCTTCTCAGCTCAAGGCCGTGCTCCACTCGGCCACGCAGAGCTGGTGCGCCTGGATCGCGAACAACGGTCGACAGTTCATTCCTTACGAGAACTTCAACAGCGACTGCCTCACCGGCGAAGGCCAGCAGTACGCCATGGAACCGCTCGAGAGCATCGGCATCCGTGCGCTCTCGGATGGAGAGACGTCGAGCGCATACGACGTATGCTTCTACGGCTTCAGTGACAGCGCACTTCCGGCCTACGGCTACTTGGAAGGAACGAATACCAAGGGCTACGGCTACGTCGGCATCAGCGGCTTGAACACCGCCATCGGCGACAACCTCTCCTCCGCCTTCGAGCCCCCCTACTGCATCAACGGCAACCTGGGCGCCGACGCCGGCTCCTCCGCTTCGCTCGGTTTCAACCTCAACGAGGCACTCGGCCAACCGACGCCCGCGTCCATCGTGCTGCCCGGCGACGGCCTGCTGCTCGAGACCTCGACCACCGACAGCTTCCAGAAGTTCGTGCTGATCGGCAACGGAACCAGCACCTGGTGCACCCCGCTGTTCGGCGGGGCCGAGTTCGTTCCTTGGGCCGATCTGAGGACGAACTGCGACGGCACCGGCGCAGTTTACGGCGGTGAAGCGGTGACCTTCGGCGAAGTCCGCCAGGAGACCACGGGCGGGACGGACCTCGTCGGGTTCTGCGTGAGCCGGTTCGACAGCGGCGTGCTGGCCAACCCGGGCTACGTGACCTTCGACGAATTCCACGGCTACGGCACCACGTCTGCGACCGTGAACAACGCAGCGATTGCATCGAACGTCACACGCCAGAAGGCAGACGACTACTGCGCCCAGGGCACCATCTGGCCCGCCGCGCCCGGGATCGCCTACGCCAGCATGACGTTCAACGTGGCGGAGACCGTGAACCACACCCTCTCCACCTATACGCCACAGCGCAACGGCATCACGTTCGAGTACACCGAGTCCGTCGACGGCCCGCTCTATGCCGAGCTGTTCGACGATGCCGGTACTCGCTACTGCGCCGAACTCCCCGGTTCGGGCACGACGTTCTTCTACTCGTACTTCGATTCGGGATGCGGCAGTGGCGCGGGTTCCTCGTACGCCGGCACCCCCATTCGCTCGCTGGGCATCACCGTGATGTCCGACGGCGAGAGCACGATCCCGTACGACTACTGCCTCACGAACATCGTCGAGACCGAGATCATCCCGCAGTGAAGTGAGCGGAGGCTCGGCTGGTAGAGCCGAGTCGCCCGCGCGGAGGTGCTCTGCGCGGAGGACTCGCCGAACGCGGGGGTGTCAGCGCGGTCGCCTGCACAGGACACGCCATGAGCATCCCGACCCCTTGGCGCAGGGGCGGGTCGGTTTTCCCTTGCCCCCGAACTGAACATGTTCAATCATGAACGCGTTCAGTTTTTGAGGAGCCATGGCCGAGTCTCTGCGTCAGAACAACAAGTCTCTGAAACGACAGAGAATTTTGGAGACGGCCCGGAACCATTTCTCCCACTTCGGCTTCGAGCGAGCCACCCTG